>JBBSDR010001291.1:0-2940 GCA_038240465.1 Gemmatales bacterium | reverse complement strand
TGCTGACTGACGAGAGTTTCCTTCCGGATGGCGGAATTCTCGGCTATCCCTGTTGCCATCTCTACCACCAGGACGCGCGCTTTCAGAGCAAACAGAGCCCGATCGATCGGGAATCTTCAAACATGCTCAAAGGACGCGATCATCTGGTAGCGGCGACATCGCTTCAAGCCCGATTGAAAGTCACTTTCAATCCCTACATGTTTGAAAACTGTGTCGATGAAACCTGGCAGCTCGATCGCTTTCCGACCAGCAAGGAAAAAGCCAAGTTGGGCTGGCAGGTGGATTCGTCCAGACTTGAGAGAGCTTTGCCGATTCGTGGGAATTCTGAAAAGGAGGGCGATTTCGGTGTCACCTGGCTCGAGGCTCCTCCCTCTTCGGACGAATCATCCCGGCAATCTGAAGAGAATGTCGATCCGGAACTCCCGGCGGCAGCGATCCTTCACTCCTGCGACTATTGACGTGCCCGACAAAAGTCCATTCTATTGTAACTTGTTATTTATCATAGATTTACGTCATTTTTCTGTCGTCAATCTTGGCGACATGCGCTATCATAACACCAGCAGCCTCATGGAGTTATGACTCGTATGCGTCATTCCGTCAATCCCCAACAAGGACGCCTCTTCGATCTCTTCGAGGGGATCATTCCACCACTGGGACTCAAACAGATTCGCTCTGGCTGGCAGGGCGTGTTCCGACACGTCCTGCTCACACTCATGCCCGCCCATGAACTCGCTCAACACTTCCACCCCGTACTCGGGCGACCCACCAAGGAACTCTATTCGCTGGCCGGCCTTCTCTTCCTCCAGGAAGTCCACGATTGGACCAATGCACAAAGCGTCGAAGCCTACCTCTTTCACACCGACGTTCAGTATGCCCTCAACCTGGAACCCGGCAGCGACGAGATGTGCGACCGCACCTTCGAACGCTATCGCGCCTTGTTCCTCGAAGACGAATTGGCCCGGGGCGTTATGGACAAAGTCACCGCGGAGTTGGTTCAAGGACTCGAAATCAACATCGACGAGCAGAGGCTCGATTCCACGCACGTCTTCAGCAACATGGCCAGTTTCGGCCGCACGCGTTTGATGGGCGTCACCATCAAGCGGTTTCTCACCCAGGCTCAGCGGCATTGCCGCGACGATTACGATTCTCTGCCGGAGGCGTTGCGTCGGCGGTACGCGGTCTCGACGGCCAAGTTGTTCGCTGGTGAAGGCAAGTCGGCCGAGGACCGACTCCGCACCCGGCAGCGAGTCGCGGAAGACTTGCATGCCTTGATCGAGCGTTTCGCCAAGCATAAGGGGCTGAAGGATCGGCCGAGTTATAAGGCGATGGTGACGGTCTTCACGCAGCAATGCGAACTGGTGGAAACCAAGGTTCAGGTGCGTGAGAAGTCGGGCGGCCACTGCATGCAGAATCCTTCGGACCCGGATGCGACCTACGATGGCCACAAGGGAGAAGGCTTCAAGGTCCACTTGTCGGAAACGTGTTCGCCCACCAACGACGTGCAAATGATCGTTATGGCCCTCCCCGACACCGCGGCGAATTCGGACGCCAATGCACTTCCGAAAGTGTTGGAGAACCTGGAAGAGAAGAAGTGTTTGCCCGAAGTCATGACGGCAGACACGTCCTACGGCAGTGACAGTAACGTGCAACTGGCGGCAGAGAAGGGCGTGGAGTTGGTCAGTCCGGTGTCTGGTCCCGAACCCGATAAAGCATCGGGTGGGAAACCGAAGGGCAACGTCCCGTTGTCGGCGAGCGACAAGGGCACGTCGCCGGCAGTGGCGATGGAGTTGCTGACGATCGACGATTTCGCGGTGGACGAGCGGACGGGTCGGGTGACGTCTTGCCCGTCCGGTCGCATTCCGCTCGAGACGATTCGCGATGCCGAGGCACGTACAACGTCGTTGGAGATGGCAGCGACGGATTGCCAGGCTTGTCGATTTGGGAGTGTTTGTCCGATCCAGAGGAAGCCGGGCGGGCACTACCGTCTGAGTTACACGGACAAGGAGCGTCGTTTGGCGGAACGCCGCCGGGAGGAGGACACGGAGGCATTTCGAGAGCGCTACGCGATACGATCGGGGATCGAATCGACGAACAGTGGTTTGAAGCGTCGATTGGGTCTGGGTAAGTTACGTGTGCGTGGTCGGAAGGGTGTGTTTCATGCGTTGTATTTGAAGGTGGCGGGTTGGAACGTGTTCCGGGCGGTGGCGTCTGGGAGGTTGGTCGCGAAGGTGGCCGCGGCAATGGCCGCGGCGGTCGGTGGAATGGCCGCGGCGGGGGGTAGTTTGTGGTCTGCGCTGGGTTTTCTGCTGCTCCTGGCGCTCGCCTGGGGCCGAATTCGAGCCCAAGGCGTTCCCAAACTGGGAGTCGATCACTACTGGTTCCAAAACGTGCCAACGAGCCGATTGCTCACCGCCCAGTTCTGTCGGGCGCGTCTACCTACGCTGAAGTACGAAAAAACCCGGAGCCTTTCGGCCCCGGGCTCTCGATGCGCAGATTAGGCTCGTCGCCTACTTTTTCTCGGCCACCTTCAGCACGTATGAATCCGAGTGCCCACCGACGGTGGGCTTGTACATCAACTCGACGCGCGCCGGGGCAATCCGGAACTCGCCGACGAACTCCGTCAGCACGACGTACTCCGCGGAGAACACGCCCGCCGCCTGTTCGTAGTGGAAGCACGTCATCGCCTCGCGATCCTCACGCAGCACGTACGGCGACGTGACCGCCTTGAGCGGGAACCGCGAGTCATCTGCCGGGATCGTTTCGCCGCCGGCCGGCTTCGGGCTTTCGAGCAGCGTGTATTGCACCGTCGTGCCTGGGCCAGGGGTCGCGGTCACGCGCACCTTGATGTAGCTCCCCGTCGGCACGGTCGTGCCGCTCTTCAGTTCCTCCCAGGTGCCGGTAGCACTTCGGAGGTAGATGGTACGCTCGACCTTCACGCCG
>JBBSDR010001290.1:0-2940 GCA_038240465.1 Gemmatales bacterium | reverse complement strand
GCCCTCCGCTCGAAGCCACGCGACGCGGCTAACCGGCTCGACGATACAATGTCTCCGTCGTGACTCCTGGCTCGCGCGGAGATGCGTTTCATGCTCCAACGCAACTGTTTCAACTGCCTCGCAATGGCGACACTCATCGGCGGCCTGTACTACAACACTCCGTTGTTGCAGCAACGCAATATCGCCCGGCAGTCCGAGCGCGAGACAACGGCCTACACGCATGACGGCGAATTGGCCGTGGTGACCGGCGGAGTGGTGCGTCGCTTCGCAGTCCCTGGAGACGCCTACGCCACCCAGTTGACCAGTCACGTCAGTCGCATGGAGAGCATCGCCGCCCATCCCGACAACAAGCTCGCGGCGGTCGTCACACGCCGTTTCATCGACTCGGGTGAAGCAAGCTCGCGGGCTGTCGTTGTCGGCGAGGGCGCGCTCGTCCACACAAGCCAGTTGCTGCCGCTCGATGGCCGAGGCAAGATCGCCGGCAAAGGCAATGCGGCCGAGCAAGCCGAGAAGGTCCTCGACAACCTCGCTCTCGCCCTGGCCGAGTTTCGCTCCGGACTCGATGCCCTCGTCAAACTGAATGTTTACGTTTCGCGCGACGACATGGCCGACACGATGAACAAGACGCTGGCGCGGCGCTTTCCCGCATCGAGCCGACCGGCTGTCAGTTTTGTCGCCGGACCGCTGCCTCATCCCGACGCCCTCGTTGCCATCGATGCCGTGGCCATCACGCCGGACGCCACGGAGGAGGTTCGCTATCGGACCAGCGCCTCGCTCAAGGGGCAGCCCGGTGAAGCCCATGCCGCCCTGCTGCCGGCGGGAGCGCGCGTCTACGTCTCGGGGCAGGCAGAGAAGGGAGAGTTGGCCGAGGCGACGCGCAAGACCCTCGAAAGCCTGCGAACAACTCTCAAACCGCTCCGTCTGGGCGATCGGCACATCATCCAGGTGAAGGCGTTCCTGATGCCGATGAGCGACATCGCCGTGGTCGAGAAGGAAGTGACGGCGTTCTTCGGCAAGGGCAAGGTGCCGCCGCTGGTGTTCGTCGAGTGGAAGTCATCGAAGGAATCGCCGATCGAGATCGAACTGATCGCGCAAGCGGGCAAGGCGTATCCCAGCGCTCCCGACGTGATCGACTATCTCACGCCGCCGGGGGTGAAGCCATCACCTGTTTTCAGCCGCGTCGCGCACATTCGCTATGGCCCGTCGATCTACGTCTCCGGCCTGTTTGCGACGAAGGACAGGCTCGACGCGAAGGCCGAGGTGGAGGATCTGTTCTCGCAGTTGAAGAGCATTCTGGGCAAGGCGGACAGCGATCTGAAGCACCTGGCCAAGGCGACGTACTATGTCGCGACGGAGGAGGCGAGCAAGGCGCTGAATGAGGTGCGGCCTGGCTTGTACGATCCGAAGCGTCCGCCGGCGGCGTCGAAGGCGATGGTGGCCGGAGTGGCGCGGCCGGGACGGAGCGTCACCTTCGACATGATCGCGGTGCCAACGCTGAAGGTGCCGAACACACCGCCGGAGATGGGACATGCGCTCACCGCGAAGGATGCGGCCGAGGGTTGGATCAGCGTGTTCGATGGAGAGACAACCTTCGGCTGGGCCGATGGCATGGTGCTCAAGGGCGTCCTCGAACGCGGGACAACCGAGACAACCTTTGGCAACTGCGATCTCAATGCCGACGTTGTCGAGGCGGGGGTGCTGAAGGTCGCCGGCAAGGAGATCAAGGTGCAGGTTGGCCCCTTCACGCTGGCGGAAACCGGCGGCAATGGCGTCATCGAACTGGCCGGCGGCGTGAAACTGCGAAGCCTGTTGCTGAAGCCGCTGGGATTGAAGGCCATCTTCAACGGCAAGTCTCTCGACGGCTGGAAGCGGATTGACCGCGAGAAGCTGCCCGAGGAGAAACGTCCGCTGTGGAAGGTGGAGAAGGGCTTCATCGTGGCAACGGGTGGACCTGGGGCGCTCGAATATCAAGGCGCGAAGTTCGGCGACTTCGTGATGCAGGTCGATGTCCGGACGCGCGTCCGCCACGCCAACGGCGGCGTCTTCTTCCGCGCCATTGCGGGCGACTTCATGAACGGCTACGAGGCACAGGTGTATAATCGGTGCGTTGATGGTGATCCGTCGAAGCCGGTCATCTGGACGACAGGAGCGATCGACAACCGGCAGAATGCACGCCGTCTGATCGGCCGTGATTTCGAGACGTATCGCATGACGGTGATTGCCCGCGGAGCGCATCTCTCGACGTGGATCAACGGTTATCAGGTAGTTGACTGGACCGACACCCGCACGACCGATCCGAATCCACGCAAGGGGATGCGTCTCGAAGCGGGAGTGATCCAGTTGCAGGCTCACGATCCGCTGACGGATTTGGAATACCGGGTGATTCAGATCGGCCCGTAGCCGCAAGCGGCTCGCTTGCACGCTGGGCAACGGTGAGGATCACTGGCGGGTTCGGCTGGCTACTACTTGAACTCCCCCTTCTGGTAGCGATCCCAGAACTCCGCAGACGGCAAGCCTGCATACCAAGTGATGCCGATGGTCTTGAGGCTCTTCATGCCACGGAGGATATCCAGCCCCTGGTTGATGTTTTTCGGGGTCAGGGAGATTTCTTCCAGTTGCATAGCTTGCAGAGGTCTCAGGTCGTTGACGCCGCTGTCGGCCATCCTCAGAGTCTTTAGGGGCATGCCCTTGAGCGGCTCCAACTCACGGACTTGCTGGCAGCCAGTAAGGTCCAGCGAGGTGAGCTTCATGCCCTTGAGCGGCTCCAGGTCACGGACTTGCGTGCAGGCAGCAAGGTCCAGCGTGGTGAGCGGCATGCCCTTGAGCGGCTCCAGGTCACGGACTTGCAGGCAGTAACCAAGGTACAGCGTGGTGAGCGGCATGCCCTTGATCGGCTCCAGATCCCGGACTTGCTGGCAGCCAGTAAGGTCCAGCGAGGTG
>JBBSDR010001289.1:0-2942 GCA_038240465.1 Gemmatales bacterium | reverse complement strand
TGGCCGACCATGAAGCCAGCCCGGAGGATGTCGTCCCCTGGGAACAGGTCTAGGCAGAGGCCCTTGCCCGGTTCCAGCGATGAGTCTTCCCCTTGTCTTCCGCCGCGCAGCGCGAGCCGAGTTCGACGACGCGGCGGACGGGTACGAGCAACGCCGGACTGGACTCGGAGCAGTGTTTACAGCCGCGGTCCAGCAGGTTTTGCAGCAGATTGCCGCTCAACCGGACTGCTACCCACGAGTTCACCAGGACGTGCGCGAGGCGCTGGTGTCAGGCTACCCTTATTGCATCTATTACCGGGAGGAACCGGGTCAGGTGGTGGTCCTGTCGGTCTTTCACACCGTACGAGATCCCTCCATCTGGCAAAGCCGGCCTTGACGATCCGCTGTCGCGAGCCAGGTCAGGGGCGACTCTGATGGGCGTGTCACTGTTCCGGCGGCTTGATGCGTTCTGCCTGGAGCAGGTAGTTCCACGAAGCGTCGCCGTCGAGGACATCCTTGATCTGGCTCGGTTGGCCGACACTGTAGATCGTCGGCATCTTCGTTGCCGGCTCGACACGCGCCGGCGACCATACCCAGCGATCGAAGTAATCCCGTCGCATGGCCAGATGACGGCCAGCCACTCAGTGATGGAACGGAATGATTGTCCACGCAGAGAACGGAGCCAGGGCCGCAGGGAGCGGAGGGAGTGAGACAATGCGGACATCCCCCGCAAGGTAATCGAGTTGGTCCGAGACGTGGCTCACAAACGGCAACGTGGGCGGGTGGCCGGGTTTGATCAGCCGGAATTCAATCTCGTAAGGAGTGATCGTCTGCACGTTCTTGCTCTGGTCGTCGAACAGAACGATGATGTTTCCCGCCCCAACGACTCGCGTTGAAGGAGCACGGAGGCCCTGGTATCCGGAAGCCTGGATGTCCGCTCGACGATCCTTCAGGTGGTGATAGTCTTGCGACGGGTTCAGCAGCAGGCTCGGGAAGACGCCGGCCGCGGGGGAATTGGCGACGGTGAGATGGAAGACATTGGGGATGGGGGTGCGCAACTCAATGTCCCAGAGCACGATTTGCTGCGCAAACGGCGGGATGCCCGGGGCAAGCGGCAGGTGGAGAGCGTCGAGCGCGGTCAGGACCTCGCGCTGGAAATAGAACATCTTCTCCGCGATGCACGTGGCCGGATCTTCCGTGAGGTACACGCTCCGAGCGCCGGGGTAGTTGTACCGCGCGCCGTGACGGCTGCGAACCGCTCCCTCGCCGTTCACCACTTTCGCGTGATGCCTGGTGCTGGCAGTGCGGAAGCCAAGCGAGGTGATCCGGTAATAGCTGATACCGGCGGCGACAGCGATGCTCAGCCCAGGGGGAACGGCCATGCGCGACTCCAGGTTTCAGGGGGCATACGCGTCGCCGAACCGGAGTCCGGTCACCCAGCCATCGACCTTCACGATCCCGGCTGCTCGGTTCCGTTCCAGGTACGTCTTCAGGCTTGCTCCACTCCAGGGAGGGGTCAGAGCCGCCTCCTCACCCGACGGACAGGCCGGCATTGTCTTGAGGAAAAGATCGCGGACTCGTTTCGTGTCGAAGCTGAGGAACGAGAGGAGGTGGAGTAGCGTTCGCCAAAGATTTTTTAACATCTCCACCCCGCCGGCCGCAAGGTGGGCATTGGACTGGCGCCAGTTTGAGAATGTTCGCTCGTCTGTTCCGACGAGCTTGGCGAAGAACGTGTCATCGACGCCGACCTCGCGGACGAGCCACTCAACCTGGGAGCGCAGCGCATCGGAGGACTCTTCCTGAAAAAAGTCAGGAACGGTCGATTGCAGCATCGCAAGGCACCTCCGGTTGGGCTTCTTGACGTCCTCTTTTCAGTATCCATTCGAGGACGGAGCCTGTCAACGCTACCCATGAGGGAAGGAAGCCGGCTCCGCCGTCGTGGACAGCTTGACAATCCGCTCCTGGCCTCGGACAATCCATGCAACTTCGCCCGCGGAGCATAGCCGATGACACCAGCACACCGAGTCGAAGCCGTCCTGTCGGAGGACGGAAAACTCTTGCTCGTCCACCTCCCATTCCGGGCCGGTCAGGCCGTCGAGGTCAGCGTCCTGCCGCTTGCCCGTTCAACGCCCACCGACCACCCGCTGCGTGGCTCGGTCCTCCGATACGACCGGCCGACAGAGCCGGTCGCTGAGGCCGACTGGGGTGCGCTGCGGTGATCATCCTGGACACCCATATGTGGGTCTGAATGAAGCAGAAGCTCATTGTTCCGGCGGCTTGATGCGGTCGCCCTGGAGCAGGTAGTTCCACAAGGCATCAATCTGCTTGTGCGCGTCGCCGCCGAGGACGTCCTTGACCTGGCTCGGCTGGCCGACACTGTAGATCGTCGGCATTTTCGTTCCCGGCTCGACCCGCGCCGGCGACCACACCCAGCGATCAAAGTAATCCCGTCGCATTCGCTCCTTCACATGCATGAAGTTGACGCCCGGCGCCTCGAAGACTCCGACCGCCGGCGTACGGCCGATGTCGTGACAGCCGGCGCAGTTCCAGCGCGTCTTGCTCGCCAGGTTGCGGCCCACCGTGGCTTGCTTCTCATCAGGCATAGGATCGGCCGGACTGCTCGCGGGATAGCCGTGCTCAAGAGCGAGACCGCGAGCCAGCAGATCGGCGCGGACCGGAAAGGCAGGCATTCTCGCTCGCAGCCAGGGACGCGGCTTGTACGCCACCTTGCCCGCGAGAAAGGCCGACGTCCATTCCGGCTTCAGTTTCTCGCCGATCCACGTCAGCGACGGGCGAACCTGCTCGGCGGAGAACATGCCTTCTTTCTCCACCACAGCCGGCAGGTCGGCGAGCAGACCGTCCGCTTCTTCCTTCAGCGACGACATCAGATCGTCCGCCCCATCGCGCTTGTGACAGGCGGAACAGCGCAGCGCGACAATCTGCCGCTCGGCGAACTCCGCCGT
>JBBSDR010001288.1:0-2945 GCA_038240465.1 Gemmatales bacterium | reverse complement strand
TCTTCATCGGCGACGCCGAAAGCCTGCAGCGTGTCTCGGAACTGGAGGAAGGCCAGACGGCTCGCTTCCGTGTCTTCGCCAACTATTCCGGCTGGGGTCCGGATCAACTCGAACGCGAACTCGCTTCGAGCGTCTGGATCGTCACGCCCGCGAATGCACAACTCGTCTTCGACACGCCCATCGAGGAACTGTGGGACAAACTGTCGCCCCCTTCGCTGCCGCGACCCAGCGACAACTGACCTTCGTGCCGTTTGCGGCGAATCGTTTGCACTCTTGAGGAACTCTCGATGAACCGGGCCGCCACCGAATACCGCTACGAGAAGCTCACCTGGCCGGAGATCAACGACGCCGTCGATCTGGGCAAGGTCTGCGTCATTCCTTGTGGCTCCGTCGAGCAGCATGGCCCGCATCTGCCGCTCGACGTCGATATCGTCTGTCCGCAGGGGATTGCCTACGGGGCCGGCAAGTCGGTTGCCGACAAGATGCTGGTGCTGCCGCCGGTCTGGTACGGCTACACCGCGCACGTCATGGATTTTCCCGGCACGATCAACACGCACTGGGAGACGTTCATCAAGTCGGTCCTCGACATCACGAAGTCGCTGGCCTATCACGGTTTCAAGAAGATCGTGCTGCTGAACGGCCACGGCTCCAACATGCCGAACCTCGATCTGGTCGCCCGCCGCACCAATCTCGAGACCGACGCCGAGTGCATCCTGACGGCGTGGTGGAACCTGCTGACGGTCGATAAGGCGTTCCTGCCGCGCTGGAGGCAGAGCAAGTTCCCCGGCGGCTGCGCTCATGCCTGCGAACTGGAAACGTCGCTCTATCTCTACCTCGATGGCGACAACGTGCGCAAGGACAAGATCGAGAACGGCGACATCAGCTTCAACCTGGAGGAGAACCAATTCAACTGGGTCGATCTCTTCGGGGCGGGACCGGCGACGAAGATTTCCTGGACGAGCAGTTACAGCGACAGCGGCGTCCTCGGCGAAGCGAAGTTGGCGACGGCGGAGAAGGGCAAACAGGTGTATGACGAAGCGGTCAAGCAATTGAGCCGATTCGTGAGTTGGTTCAAGGATCGGCCCGCCGACGAGCGCAAGGACCGGCATCGTCACAAGCCGACGATGGCCTTCCCGTGGGAGCAGACGTCGCTGTGATCGTCCCGCTCGCCCTTCACCTTCCTGGCGAATCGACGATACGAAACTGGAAGGTTTGTTCCTCCTCGATCTCGACTGGTGACTGCTGGCCAAGCAGGACGATGTTGATTCGGCCGGCGACGGCAAAACGCTCCTGACCGCTGACCACACGCCCGCGCTCCGAATCGAAGACGATTGAGCCGACAGCCTCGCGCGGCTGGAACGCGGCGCCGGCAATCTGGAAGGGCATGCCGCCTCCCGCTCCGCCGCGCGGCGGAAGGTGTGTCATCCGATGACCGTAGTTGAATTGGTGCAGTGCGCCCTGTCGGCCGCTGTACACGAAGAGCGTCTGACCGGCCCAGCCGCCGAGCGGACCCCAGTTGTGACTCATCGGTCTGACCCAGTTGGTCCGCGGCATCAGCGGCGGCGGCTGGAAGAACGTAGCCTGGGCCATCTCACGCCAGCCATCGAGGTCCATAAGCGAGGCCGATTGCAGCCCCAGCCCACCCGGCATCGCTCCGCCACCGACGAGTAACTGCGGTCCATTGCCGATGAAACGCTTCACCTCCAGATCGGGTCCAAGCTGAATCTTGAACGTCGTCCCCGACATTTTCGCGAGCGCCGGCAGCACCAGTCCCTGCGTCATGGGATCGGCCTGAAGCAAGCGAGCGCCCTCAATGCGCTGGATGACGTTGGCTCCGCCCGGTCCTGCCTGTTCGACGACAAAACGCGAGACGACGCTGTACTTGAGCAGCGATTGTAACACCAGTCCCTGGGTGCGGAAGACCGGCTTCTGCGCGACGATCAACTCCTGCAAGAACGTGTCGCCCGCCTTGAGCTTCCAGGTGATGCGCAGTGGCTCCTGCGCGATGGTGGCCGGTTTTTTCGGAACCGGAATGGTGTCGATACGGCCCTCGGGCAGTTTCGTCTTTGGCAAGATGATCGGAGGAGGAGAAGGCTTTTCGTCAGGTTTCACCTCCAGAGGCGGCACGGGCTGATCTTCGGTTTTCGGCGCGGCGGGCATTTCCACTGCGGGGAATGCAGTCAGGGGGACTACCTCGCCGAAGTCCGCGACGATGTCCAGCCTGTCCTCGAGCGCGGCCTTCGAGAGAGCCGTCTCCCGATGTTCGTCCTGGCTCTCACCGGCCGAGGGAGTTTTCGCGCGCCGCGGTGTCTTGCTCACCCAGTTGAGAAAGGTCCCCATGCCGACGGCGAACAGGAGCAGCACGCCGGCGGCAAGGACAAGTTGCCGGCGCGACACGCCGCGAGGCGGCACCGGGGCTGCCGGCTTGAGAATGGTCATGAAGGCCTCATGAAGGACGAGTGAATGGACTCCATGCTACGCCAGCCGAGGAACCAGTGCAAGTTTCGCGACCTGACGGATCGGAAAAGTCCTCTGGTTTCCAGTGAAGTCCTCCCGTTATACTTCCGCCCCGGGAACAGCGACCCTTGCTGTTCCTCTCCCTATTCTTCGGGGCAGTTCCCCTCCACGCACCCGGTCGCCCGGCTCTGCCGTTACACCGAGAGTGCGCGCTGCTCCGTGTACGAAAGGACTCGTCTCGATGAATCCTGCCTGGTGGCGTCTGCAAGTGCGTCGTCTGTTTGTCCCGTTCCGGGTGCCGCACCGCGGCGCCCGTCCGCAACGCCTCCGCAGCCAACTCAGTGTCGAGCAGCTGGAAGATCGAATCACCCCCGTCATCCCCAACCTCCCCGGGGGTGGCGGCGGCGCACCGCCTCCTCCTCCGCCGCCCCAGTCGCCTCCTCCACCACCAAGTGGACCGAGCGTCAGCAACCTGGCGCTCTCATCGC
>JBBSDR010001287.1:0-2946 GCA_038240465.1 Gemmatales bacterium | reverse complement strand
CTATGGGCTGGGGGTCATCCTCTACGAACTGCTGACGGGGCATCTGCCATTCGAGGGGCCGCCGACAGCCGTCTGCGCCCAGATCCTGCATGCCGTTCCGGAAGCGCCCTCGGCGCGGCGACCGGGGCTGGAATCGTGGCTGGATGCGGTGTGTCTGAAGGCGCTGGCGAAGAAACCGGAAGTTCGTCACGCCACGATGGCGGACTTCGCTCGCGCCCTGGAAAAAGCCGTCCTGCTGGCACCGACGTTGCTCCCGACCGATCCAGTCGCCAATCCGACGAACGCACGTCCACAGCCGCGACTGACGCAGAATGTGCCGCTTCCAGTTGTGGCGTCCATCACCTGTCCGAAGTGCGGCAAGAAGCTCAAGGTGCCGTCCGGGGTCGAGGGCAAGAAACTGTTCTGCCCGCGCTGTCAGACGAACCTGGCTCCCGTTGAGCCTACGGTGCGGGAGATGCTGACGCTGGCCCCGTGGCCTGAGCTCATGGAGCGCGACCAACCTCCCGCGAACGTTCCTCGCCAACTGTGGCTCGGAGCATCATGCCTACTGGCATGCGTTGCCCTATTTCTGCTCCTCATTTGGTTCCTTCCACAAAGTGCGGACCAGAAAGAGAGTGTCTCGAACAACCAATTGTTACAATTGCTGGCGGACTCTGCTCCGAAACTGCGCATTGGCTTCTCGGACGATAATCGCTTTGGTCTGTCTCTCATCGGCGTGAATGATCCGAAAAATCCAAAGGAAGACAAGAGATTGACCTTCGGCCGCGAGGGTGAAACGAACAATACCGTCGTCAGGATCAATGACGCTGAGTTCGTCTTCGGAACTCCGAGACACCCCAAGACCGTGGCTCAGGTCGAGCCTCGCCAGGAAGTGATCAAGGATAAGTACTGGACGACAAAGATCAAGTATCTCAATACGGGGATTGAGGTGACGCAGCACGTTATGCTGGTCCCCGGCGCGTCGGACGCCCTTGAGAACTGCCTTGTCTACTACTCGATTTACAACGCCGGTACTCAGACGGCGAAAGTGGGGCTGCGTGTACTTATCGATACGTTCATCGGTGCCAATGACGGCGTTCCCTTTACGATTCCAGGGCGCAAAGGTTTCATGACCACCCTCGCAGATCTGCCGCAAAAGGATGTTCCCGACTTTATCGAGGCAGTCGAGGATCCTGACAACCTCAAGGATCAGGGAACGGTCGCTCGATTCGGGTTGAACCTCGGAGGCCTGGAGTTGCCGGAAATCGCCATCCCTGACATCGACAAACGAACGAAGAAGCAAAAGCGCGACACATTGGGCAATGGGATCTTCAAATACCGCTATCCTGCCGTCAAGAAGTTCGACGAGATCGCCCGGCTGGTGATCTGCCAGCAACCTGCGAATCCCCAGGTGAAGTGGGATTGGGACAAGTTCCTGCCCATTGCAACCGAGTGGACAAAGGATTCCTGCGTGGTCATGTACTGGACCGAGACGCCGATGAATCCGGGAGACACCTTCGTCAAAGGCTTCACCTACGGTCTAAATGCGCTGGAAGTGAAGGCCGGGATGGCCGGCACCGGCTTGGCCTTGACGACGAACCAGGTTGTCGCGGTAAACAAGGAGTTCGTCGTGTCCGCCATCGTCTACAACCCCTTGCCCGACCAGTCAGTGACACTGGAATTACCGGAGGGGATGCGGCTGGTCGAAGGGGAGAATGCGACCAAGAGTGTCCCGCCGGCCGAGTCGAAGGATAATCGGGCCAAGGTTGAATGGAAGGTGAAGGCGACGAACATAGGTCCCAAGATGATCAAGGCGAAATCTGGTTCGACGGAGACTAGCCCCGGGACGATTCGCGTCAGAGTAGGCAATCTATTCGGCTAACCACTGCCACTTGCGCCGGAAGAAGCCAGGAGCACTTGTACGACATTGCCGCGAAGCCGACCCCTGATGATATTGCGGCGGAAATCGTTACAGGACAATCAGGGGAACCAAGGACGGCAGCAGACGACGGCGTACGGCGCCTCCAGGTCGAGTGGCAGGACGACTCCTTGACGCAAGGCAAACGGCACTCTGGGCGACGGCGTAGAGTTCGCCGTCTACTCGGAGCAGGAAGAAAGGCGACAGACGCCAGGAGACTTGCTTGCGTTTCGCGCGAAGCACTGGCTCCGGAATTCTGATTCCCCTGTACCAGCCTTGGGGTTACGATACAGCCCGGATTCACTTCTCGACTCGCAACGGGAGGGAGACCTCGCACATGGCCGCGCCTGTCACCATGCCGCCGCAGTTTGGCCGCTATCGCATTATTCAGTCGCTGGGCGCTGGCGGCATGGGTGCGGTCTACCTGGCCGAGGACACGCTGCTGTCACGCAAAGTCGCCCTCAAGGTGCCGCACTTCACCGCCGACGACGGCCCGAATGTCCTCCAACGCTTCCTGCGCGAGGCGCGTACCGCCGCCGCCATCGATCATCCCAATCTCTGCGCCATCTATGACACCGGTGAGGTCGATGGCACTCCTTACCTGGTGATGCCGTTCATCGAGGGCAAGCCGCTGTCGCGCCTGATCGACGACGAGCATCCCTGGCCGGCGGACCAGGCTCTGGCGCTGGTGAAGAAGCTGGCGCTGGCGCTTCAGGTGCTGCACGAGCGCGGCATGATTCACCGCGATCTGAAGCCTTCCAACGTGATGATTCGCGCCAACGGCGAGCCCGTTGTCATGGACTTTGGGCTGGCGCGATCGCTGGCGCAGCAGAGCCGGCAGTTGACGCGGATGGGAGCGATGCTCGGCACGCCGGCGCACATGGCCCCGGAGCAGGTGTTGGGCGAGCTGAAACAACTCTGCCCGGCAACTGACGTCTATGGGCTGGGGGTCATCCTCTACGAACTGCTGACGGGGCATCTGCCATTCGAGGGGCCGCCGACAGCCGTCTGCGCCCAGATCCTGCATGCCGTTCCGGAAGCGCCCTCGG
>JBBSDR010001286.1:0-2946 GCA_038240465.1 Gemmatales bacterium | reverse complement strand
GCTGCTGCGCGAGCAACTCGCCTTCGCCCAGCGGCGCATGGGCTTCATCCACGAGTTGCTCGGCAACTCCGCCGAATCCTTGAGCGCCTACGCCGCCGCTCTGGAACTGTCCAGCGACCTGAGCAAGGACTATCCGGAAAACGTCGAGCATCGCCGCAATACCGGCATCATTGCCGACAAGCTGGCCATTGTCCTGCAAGCGCGCAAGGACCTGGACCAGGCGGAGAAAACCTTTGAACTTGCCGTCTCGAACTTGATCGAGGCGCGACGCCACTATCCCGACCGTGTCGCCGGCCGCGCCTGGCTGGCAGGCTCACTTGCGGCGTCGCTGCAGCCGGCCGGGTTGCGCTGGAACAGCGTTGCGGATATCGTGGCCATCGGGACCTGGCGCACCGAGGCATTCGCGGCGATCTACAGCCTGGGCGACGCGCATCTGCATCGCGCCAATTTCCGTCTGAGCCGGGGACAGGCTGGCCCAGCCGGCAAGGACTTCGCGGAGGCGATCGCGCTGTTCGAGGTGCTGCACCAGGCCGAACCGCAGAACCTCGACTACCAGTGGCGACTCGGTGTCGCTCACGGCAGCCTCGGCATCAGCAACAAGTCAACCGAGGCACTCGATCGAGCGCTGGCCCTGCTGACGCCGCTGCCCGGCCTTGACAGCCGCGTGCCGGCGTATCGCGCCGATCTCGCCAATTTCCAGCGGAATCGAGCCGTATTTCGATTCTTGAGCGCTGCTCCGGGCAGCAAGGACAGAGAGAAGGCCGTTGTTGAGATGTCGAGTGCGGCCGCGCTGTTGAAGCGGCTGGCGGCCGACCAGGAAAGCGTCCCGGAGTATCGCGAACAGTTGGCGAAGTGCTTTGAGATCCTGGCAATCTTCGCCCGCGAGATGGGCAAGCCAACCGAGTCGGTGAAGGCGTGGAAGGAAGCGGACAGCGTTCTGACCTCGCTGCCGCTGCAACTTCGCACCAGTGCCGAGGTCCGCCAGCAACGCGCCCTCTATCTCGACGAACAGGCCAGGATGCTGATTCAGCCGCCGCTGCGGAACTTCAACGACGCCGCCGCCGCCTGGGAAGAATCGATCGATGTGCTGACGGAAGTCGTCAAGGAGCGACCGGATTCGCGCGAGGTGTGGAACAAGTTGGCCAACCGTCACTTCAATCGCCTGAGCGCCGCCCGCGAGATGGGACGCATCGCAGAGGCGGAGAAGTTCGCCGGCCAGTTCGTGTCCATGCTCGAATGGCGCCGCGAGCAATTCAAGCAGGTCGAAGACACGGCAGAACTGGCGGCGAAGCTGCATCAATGGGCGCTGCTGCTGCGCGAGCGGGGCCGCGATGGCGAGTGCGACAAGAAGCTGAGCCGAGCGATCGAGTTGCAGCGTGAGGTCGTCCGCGCCGCCCCTACCGATCCTCAGGCACGGCGCAGCCTGTGCGTATACCTGCTGGCGGCACCCGATCCGCAGGCCGTGGCCGTCTGCGTCAAGGAGTGGGAAGAGAAGCTGAGCGGAGCGCCGGCCCAGTTGCACGAGGCGGCGTGGTGCCTGGCCGGTTGCGTGCCGCTGACAAAGGATTCCACGAAGGCGGAGGCCCTTGCCGGCGAGGTCGTGCGTCTCCTTCAGAAGGCGGCGACGATGGGATTCCGCGACACGAAGTTCCTCGACAAGAAGGAGTTCGACCTGCTGCGCATGCGCGAGGACTTCAAGGGAATTGTGTTGAAGTAACGGGCATTCTTGCTGCCCCGAGCCGGGCTGCGTTCCTCATCCCGCCAGCAGCAGCGGATCGGGCCCTTCGCTCAGACGCACCTCGGCGAAGCGCTCGCCGCTCGTGTCGTAAAAGAGAATGCGATTCTCCTCACCGGCCCAGACGGCATAGGTTCGCAGCAGCCGTGGGCCGGCGACCTCGAAGAACAGGCCGCAGGGTTTACCGCCTCGGCGGATGAGCATCTGCCGCAAGGACGTCTGAATGGGATCGAGAGCGTTCTTGTGGCACAGCAGCTCGTGAACATGGCTTTTCAGTTGAGCCAGCGTCGGCAGCGATACGACCGCGGTCATGGATGCTCCGCCAAGGAAGCGAGGCCCGCGAAGCGACACAGGCAGGGCAAGATGCGGCCCTCGCTTTCTACATATCGGCTGCGGATCGACCGAGATTCAGCGATGAAGATTGATTGAAGACCTACCAACTGTGGAGTTGCCGTAACACCTCGTACAGGGCGACGCCGACCGCCGTTGACAGGTTCAGACTGCGAACGCGGGCCGCCGGCATCGGAATCTGCAGCACGTTCCCCTCGTAGCGGTCCAGCACGCTCGCCGGCAACCCCTGCGACTCACAGCCGAACAGCAGACAGTCTCCCGGCTGATACGCGATCGACGTGTAAAGGGTATCGGCCCTGGCGCTGAAGCAGAAGATGCGGGATGGAGCGATTGCGCTCTCGAAATCAGCAAACGCGGCATACCGGACAAAATCGACGGCGTCGATGTAGTCGAGGCCTGCGCGGCGCAGCGAGCGGTCGTCGAGTTGAAACCCGAGCCGGCCGATCAGGTGCAGACGAGTTCCCGTCGCGGCACAAAGGCGCATGATGTTGCCCGTGTTGGGCGGAATTTCCGGCTCGAGTAACGCAACGTGCAACATCGCTTCCTTCACCTGGGTATCGTGTTCCGATTGTAGCGATTCCTCGCTCGCCGCCCGGCATCTTCGCGCACAAATCGCCTTCTCGGCCTGAGCGCCGCCCTGCTCCATGGGTCAGACTGGCAATGCCATTCTCTGTTGGCGGACGCACGTCCTGCATCCCGAGTTCACATCTGGAGATCATTCATGGGGGAACGTGCTCGGACCTCTTCTCGCACTCAAATGCCCTCGAAGCCAGCCTCGTCCTGGCGACAGGACCTCGCGGCCTGTTCGCTGTTCATCGCGGGCTTGCTGATCGCTGTCAGTGTTTTCTCGCACAATCCCG
>JBBSDR010001285.1:0-2946 GCA_038240465.1 Gemmatales bacterium | reverse complement strand
GACATTTTAGATGAGGAGATTCAAAGGGTACTCCTTGATTTGATTAAGTCACAAGTTGTCTTTCAGACCGTTGACGACCGCTACATGGTCGAGGTGAATGTGGTCAATCCGAATTGGCAAGAGGCATCTTCTCAATTGAAGATCGGTGTAGCAATCGTGAAAACTCTGGATGAGATGCCTGCCAAGGCATATACGACGGCAACTTTGCGTGAGGCGATTTCTCAGAACATGGGGGTAAAATCCACCGTGTTCAACGCCGTTATGCGAGAATTGAAGAGGCAAGGGGCAATTGAAGTGTCGGCAGATGGGAAAGTAACTGCGGTTGGATTAACGCCGAAGAAAGATAAGTGAGGAATTCCATGAATGCCGTCGTTCAACGGTTGGCCGAACTGGGAAGCCGGAATTACGTTTGGGCGAAGAAAAGGGGGCCGGCCCCGATCCAAATTAAAGAATTTCGATTGTTCCCGGTTCTTTTTCTGTCCGCTTTTTCGATTTCGACAACTCGACGATGCGATCGGAAAGGAGGCGATGGAACTGCTTATTGTAACCGCTCTCCGTCTACTGCTGCGTCACGAACTCCAGGAGGATAACCCTCCGCGCGGGTGCCGTCCGCGCGGGGTCTGACCCCTTTCCTCTCCCTGACCCCTTTCCTCATCCCGCGATATAATCAAACTGAACCGAAGACAGGAACGGCCCGATCGACCGCCGGAGGAAAAAACATGCCGAGTCAACTGAGCGCACGCCTCGAAGCGCGGCGAGATCTGGCCGATGCGGTCCAGGGCGCGGACCGCATCCTGATGCCCATGTTGATGGAGCACTCTCAGACCGCCAGGGCCTTGTGGGATCTGGCCGGGGACGAGCGAGCCCGGGACGTCATGACACTCGTCCTGACCGACCCGTGGGGTTCGACCGCGGGTGACTTCGCGCCGGACGAGTTGCGCAATGATGGGCAGTTCCGGCGGCGGGTCTACGACTTGATCGGCGAGATGATCATGCCCCGCCGGCCCGAAGAGCCGCGCGTGCGCATCGAGCTGCGCGACGCCTTCATGCCGACGAATCAGTTGGAGCAGCTCCGCCTCCGCCTGGGGCAGGTCCCCGACATCGGGCGGGCGCGGCTTCGCCTGCACAACCAGGTCCGCTATGTACCGCAGCGGCCGGACAATTATCTCTTGACCGACTTCGCCATCGAGGTCAACGAGCCGTTCGCGGCAGCGGTCCGTGACGTGGCTGTAGGGTGCGGGTTCCAACTCCGCGAAGACCCCTGGCTGATCAGGCGCGAGGGGGTGCGGGACGCGCTGGTGCGTTTGGTGGAGCAGCATCGCCGCGACGGACAGCCGACCCCCGACTTCGCGTTGTGCTTCCATCTGCAGGATCGTGAGACGATCCATCTCTTGGAGGTTTCGCGGGAGGCACCGGAACTCGAGGACGGCAGCCTCGACGGGGTGGGTTTCTCGGCAAAGGGCGTTATCCCCTACGCGCAGACTCTCAAGATATATCTCACACACACTCAGGATCTGCGAGTCGCCTTCCGGGCTAACGGGGACCACCCGCTGTTCAACGACCTCCGCAGGGGCGACTGCGAGTTCCTCCTGCCTGCCGATGGGGGCGAGGCCTTCCGGCGGGAGTTCCATGATCTGTTGGGGTGTTGACGGTGCTGTGGAAGAAGAACAAGGATCTGGCGATCGCGCTGCGCAATCAGGGTCTCGCCGACTGCCTGGCTGCCCGGTTCGCGCTGCGCCCCTTTGACCTGAAACTGTTCGGCGAGCCGGTGACGTTCGCCCACCTGGTTGTCTCGAAGTCCCAGCAGTCCGTGGAGAAGCTGACCAAAGGTTACCTGCTGTGGCACTCCCAGTCCTTCGACCCCACGAAGGGCCATGCCCCGTTCACGGAACTGATCGAGGACCAGTCGGACCACAACGAACGGATCCTCAAGCGATTGATGCAGGCACTCAACCGCGTAAGCCGGCCGATCGTAAAGCAGCTCAAGTGGCTGGAGTCCCTGGCACCGAAGCCGCCGCCGGTCGCTGCCCACCAGCGCGGGAACCTGCAACCCCTGGAAATCATTCAGGAGAACACAGAGTACCCCTTCTGGTCGGCAGCCAAACAGTCGCTCGTGACCCCCGCCCAAGGAATCTCGCTGTTGAACCATGCCGTCCCGGCATTCAAGGTCCTACGTAACTATCTGACGGCCCTTAGCAAGTCTGACCCGCCGGATTACTGCAAACAGATCATGGAGTTCCTCGAGACTCACCCGATGAGTACGGAAATCACGGAATGGCCCCCGAGGCCGGAATGAATACGAAGAGGTTCCCTCCTCAACAATGATTGACACCCCAGCGTGTCGCCACTCCGGACAGGTGACACGCATCGTGGACGGTTCTCCCGAGGAGGTGCGGGGCCAACACCGAGATGGCGGAACTCAGTCGTGTCCACTACAGCAGTTCGATTCGCTCGCCTCACTCCGTAACGGCCAAGCCCGCGAAGATGTCGCGACCATCGAGGGAGCGGTCGAAGCGCAACTGCTGTGACAGGGAGCAGTCCGGCTCGACACTCCTGGGGTCAGCGACAGCAAACAACAGGCGGAGCTAGCGCAGGACGCTACCGAAATGGCCGACCTGGTGCTGTTCGTCCTGGATGCCACGCAGATGCGCCAGCAACTGAGGCGCGGGGTTCGGGGTTTGACCCTTTGTCCGGGTCACTGACTGTCAGTGATGAGGGCGCGAAGGGTGGCCTCCGGGATGTCGTTCGGGAGAGTATGTACCATCCCATCGACCGTCAACGCAAGGAATTTACCGGGGTAGAGACCTCCAAGCCTGGGTAACGGCCCGGTGTGTGAGTAAACCAGTTCCTCAGGCTTTGTCGGCTTTGACACGAAACTCCGGAAAATTGCAAGATAGGCAAGGTGGGAAGCTACCCAGTTCCACGAGACTGCCATTATCAGGAGTT
>JBBSDR010001284.1:0-2946 GCA_038240465.1 Gemmatales bacterium | reverse complement strand
TCGCGCCTTCAATGAGGACGTCCCCTTCGACCAACTGGTGCGCGAACACATTGCCGGCGATCTGCTCTCGACGCCGCGCTGGAACCGGCGGGAACGGTTCAACGAATCGGCGATCGGCACGGCTTTCTATCGCTTCGGCGAGGCCAATCACGACGATTGCATCAGCATCCGCTCGATCGGCTACGACCTCGCCGACAACCAGATCGACACCCTGACCAAGGCTTTCCAGGCGACCACGGTGGCCTGCGCGCGCTGTCACGATCACAAGATCGACGCCGTGTCGATGCAGGACTATCACGCCCTGCTCGGCATCCTCCGCAGTTCGCGGCTGGTCAGCCACACCCTCGACGCTGCCGACGTGAACGCGAAACCGATGGCGCAACTGCGCACCTTGAAAGCCGCCATTCGCAAGGAGTTGGGCGAGGTCTGGCTGCGTGAGGCGCACGATGCCGGCCGGCTCCAGAAGTGGTCCGCCCAGCATCCCGGAAAGCTGCCCGCGGACGATCCGCTTCAACCGTGGATGGCCGTGACCGCCACTCCCCCGGCCGATGTGGCCTCGAAGTGGCGGGAACTTGGCGAGAAGGTGCGGAAGGCGGAACGCGACCGGCTCGCTTTCAACGAGAAGCACTATGTCCCCTTCGACGATTTCCGCAACAGTCACGGAACAGGCTGGCAGACTGGTGGACTCGGTCTCCGCGATGGGCATGCGCACAGCGGCGATTTCGTCCTGGGTCGCGATGCCGGCGCGGTGCTGAAGACGATCCTGCCGGCCGGCTGTTTCACGCACACGCTGTCGGACAGGCTCAATGGCACGCTTCGTTCACCCGTGCTGACCGGGAAGAAGAAGTACATCAGTTTCGAGGTGATGGGACAGCGCAGCAGCGCGCTCCGGCTTGTCTCGAACAACTGCCAGCTCAACTACAAGAACTATCGCGCCCTGACGTCCGATCGCCTGCAGTGGATCACGTTCGAGTTGCCGCCCGACCGCGACAGTTTGCGCACTTACGCCGAACTGATGACGATGTTCGACAATCCGAAGTTCCCCGACCAGCTCAGCGCTCTCGGCGGCGATCAGGAGAACTATCGTCTGCCCTGGGAGAAGGCGGCGGCCAATCCGCGTTCGTTCTTCGGCATCACCCGCGCCGTCCTGCACGACAATCCCGAATCCCCGAAGCCGCCCATGAGCCATCTTCTTCGGCTCTTCGCCGGCCCGGAGCCGAAAACGCTCGCCGAGATCGCGGCCCGCCATGCCGCAGTGATCGAGGAGGCCGTCCGGGCATGGCTGGCCGATCGGGCGACGGACGAGGACGTTCGCTGGCTCGACAGCCTGTTGCAGCGCGGCCTGCTCGGCAACAGCATCGGCCTGACGCCGCACCTCGAAGGGCTGGTGAAGCAGTATCGGCAGATGGAGGCGGAACTGTCCTTGCCGCGCGTCGTCCCCGGCGTGGCGGACTGTGGCCCTGGCTTCGAGCAGCCCATCCTGGCGCGCGGCGATTGCATGAAACCCGGCGAGACGGCGCCGCGCAGGTATCTCGAAGTGCTGTCGAAACCCAGCGAGCGCTTTGCGCCTGGCGAGAGCGGACGGCGCGAACTGGCCGAGCGAATCGCCAGCGCGGACAATCCGCTGACAGCGCGGGTGATGGTCAATCGCGTCTGGCATCATCTCTTCGGCACGGGCCTGGTTCGCACGGTTGATGATTTCGGCCGCGTCGGCGACTTGCCCTCGCATCCCGAATTGCTCGATTACCTGGCCGCTCGCTTCGTCGAGGACGGCTGGTCCGTGAAGCGGCTGATTCGCTCCCTCGTGCTGACGCGAACGTTTCAACAGGGGAATCGGCCTTCTGTGTTGGCACGCGAGATCGACCCGAACAATCGCCTGCTGCAACACTATCCAGCGCGGCGGCTGGAGGCGGAAGCGATCCGCGACGCCATCCTGTCCGCGAGTGGCCGGCTCGACCGCACGCTGTACGGCATGAGCATCCAGCCCTATCGCGAGAAAGAGAACGCCGATCGCCGTCTCTTCCCCGGCCCGCTCGACGCGCATGGCCGGAGGAGCGTTTACATCAAGAACAACTTGATGGAGTCGCCGCGATTCCTTGGCGTCTTCGACTTCCCGGGGGGCAAGGTGACGCAGGGACGGCGCGACGCGACCAACGTTCCGGCGCAGGCGCTCGCTCTGCTCAACGATCCTTTCGTGCTGCAACAGGCGGAATTCTGGGCGGAGCGGCTCGTCTCTCGGCCTGACGCTGCGCCTGCCGAACGGATCGACCACATGTTCCACACGGCCCTGGGACGCCCGCCCTCCCCGGAAGAACTGCGGCGGTTCGAGGAAGTCGTAATCCAACTCGCCGATCTCCATGCAGTCAAGCGCGAGGAGATGATGAGGAATCCGCTGCTCTGGAAGGACGTGGCCCATGCGTTTTTCAACTTGAAGGAGTTCATCTACATTCGTTGAGGGAATGCCGATGCTGGCGGTCCTTCGGGTGCTCTTGACACTGGTGTTGTGCGTGACCTTCGGCGCGCTGGTGGGCGTATCCGTCGTCGCCACACGATTCCGGGACTTCCATTCCCTCGGGAGCATGACCGAGAGGATCCGGTTTGCGACTTTCTCGGCCGACAGTAAGTATCTTTTCTGGGTGACTCGAGACGAAGCCGTTCACGTCTGGGACCTGATGGCCTCCCGCGAAGCTCGCTGTTATCGTCAGCACTCCAGCTTCGTCCTCGAACTGCTCGGCATGACCTCCCCCGCTATTCGGGGCCTGGCGGTCAGCCCCGATGGCAAACTTGCCATGTCCACAACAGGGTCTGGCCTGGTTCGACTGTGGAAACTGAATCACGCGCCGCAACCATGACGAGGGGTTTCCGATGAAGAACAAGCCAGCCACCTCTGCTCACTGTCCCGGTCGCCTTGCGGGTCGATTCAGTCGCAGGCAACTGCTGACAGCG
>JBBSDR010001283.1:0-2948 GCA_038240465.1 Gemmatales bacterium | reverse complement strand
GCCGCTTGCGGCTTAGCGGGCGTTAGCGGGCTGTCCGCTAAGCCGCAAGCGGCAAGAAAGAGGGAAGTTATTTCGCCGTCGGTCCTTGGCGTGAACGGCGTATCGCGGTCTGAAAGTTGCGTGTTCACCAGGGAGCAATTGTTGTCCTTGCTCCCTGGTGAACTCCCATGTCAAACACCAAGAAACACCCGGCCATCCCGCGCAAGCGCGCCTTCGACATTGCTGACGTCAGTCCGGCGAGACTCATTTTTTCTTTCGGCCGCGAGTCTTTTTCGCTGCCCATTCGGGCGACTGCTGTCGCACCCAGTCGCGGAACTGGCGAACGACCTGTGTCTCGCTCACTGAATGACGCAGCTCAAGGAACCGGGCCAACTCGGCCACGGGAAGCATCGGCAACGCCTTGCTGCTCGCGCTGGGCTTGTACTGTCCCCTGGAGTCCAGCAGCAGCACCTCGATGGCTTGCTCATCGTAGCGCCAGATTTCGGGAAACTTAAGAGCGGCGTAGATCGGCAATCGCTTGATGATGCCGCGGCTGATCTCCACTTCGAGCGCCAGATCGGGAGGCGGATCATCGTCCTGGTGATAGTCGCTCTTGCCGCGGATCTGTTCTTCGTGCTGAATCCAGTAGCACTCGTCGGCCTCGAGTCCGCCATCAAGCAGTTCGCGCTTGAACGTGGTCGAGCCGCCACTGTGGACCTCGATTTCCATCTCCAGGAAGAAACACTCCAGCAACCGGGCGATGAGTTTCTTGACCCATTCGTGTTCGAGAGACAGCGTCATGATTTCGAGTGCTCCCTGATGGTAGGTCATCCGCACCGGCTGATCGCGCAGCGCTTCGCCGATGCTGACGTACCCTTCCCAGGTGACGTGCAGCACGATGTGTTGCTGCTGGAGTATGGAAACCGCAGTCATCGCTTTTGCCTCCTTCGCATCGTGGGGCGGCTGCCCCCTGCCGCCCTGGACATCGTCCAGCTTTTATATGGCGTTTGCCGCAGGCTTTCCGAGGACCAGCAGGGGGAGACGCACACTTGCAAGAACACGAATGCCCCTAATTTCCTTGGCTTGCTGAAGCATTCCGGCAATAATGTTCCAACGAGAACGAATAACGAAATCGAAGCCCCCTTTCTCTCCTTCATGCGGGTGCTTCCATGAACTGGTTTCAGAGCGTCGGCAGAGCGTCGGCTTGCTCCACGATAACCAAGGGGCGATCTCTTGTGTTCCGCATCAGGATGGGTTTACAATACCCTTGACTCACAGGAGATGCCGACTTCTCAAACTGGCGACCGACCTCCCATGCCCAAAATCTTCATCTCATACCGCCGCGACGATAGCGAACACATCAGCGGCCGTCTCCACGACTGGCTGGGACCCCATTTTGGCCGAGATAACGTCTTCTTCGACATCGACAACATCCCCTTCGGCGTCGATTTCCGGGAACACCTCGATGCGGCGGTCGGCCAGTGCGATATCCTGCTTGCTGTCATCGGCGAGCAGTGGCTCGACGCGCGCTACCAGGAGGGGCCAAAGGCCGGTCAGCGGCGGCTGGATGACGCGGTGGATTTCGTCCGCATCGAGATCGAGTCAGCCCTGGCCCGTGGCATTCACGTGATCCCCGTCCTCGTCGGCAAGGCAAGAATGCCCGGGGAGCAGGAGTTGCCGGAGGGACTGAAGCGAATCGCCTACCGCAATGCCGCCGAGGTGCGCTCCGGACGGGATTTCCACGATCATGTCGAGCGGCTTATCCGGGGCATCGAGTATCTCTTGAAGCAAGGACAAGGCGCCAGTGGGGTAGCGGGGGGACGGCCGAAGGATGACCAGGATAGCGCCCGGTTGCAGCAGGAAGGCGAAGTGAAACTCGCCCAACTCGTGCGCCAAGCCCTGGACCGCACCGACGGTCATCCCTCTGGGTTCTTCGGAGGGCGAAGGCAGCGACGATGAACGTCCACGGCACGAGGTCGAGATCACGCAGCCTTTCTACATGGCCGCCTTTCAGGTGACTCAGGATCAGTATCAGCGCCTCATGGGCAACAACCCGAGCTATTTCTGCGCTACTGGCGGCGGCAAGGACAAGGTGCGCGGCATCGACACGAAGCGATTCCCTGTTGAGGCCCTCACCTGGGACGAGGCGGTGGCGTTCTGCAAGAAGCTCTCCGATCTGCCGGAAGAAACGAAAGCGGGGCGCACATACCGCTTGCCGGCCGAGGCGCAATGGGAATATTCTTGTCGGGGAGGGGCGACTTCTTCACAGCCATTCCATTTCGGCAATTCCCTCTCAAGTACCCAGGCCAACTTCGATGGCAACTATCCGTTCGGCGGAGCCGCCAAGGGTCCGTATCTCGAACGTCCCTGTCCGGTTGGCTCCTACGCCGCGAATGCCTTCGGGCTGTTCGACATGCACGGCAACGTCTGGGAGTGGTGCCTCGACTGGTACGATGAACACTACTACAAGAACAGTCCAAAAAGAGACCCGCAAGGTCCGGAAAAGGGAGAATGTCGTGTGCTGCGCGGCGGCTCGTGGAACTACATCGGGAACTACTGCCGCGCCGCCTACCGCCTCGGGCTCGCCCCCGGTGCCCGCGACCGCAGCCGCGGCTTCCGTGTCTGTTGCCTCCTGGACTTCTAACCCTGTGTCTTTTGCCTTTTTTCCCTTTTTTCTTCTCTTCCTCGGTCGAGCGAAGCGAGGGCGCAGCGCACAGATTTTTTGAGCATCAGTACGCTAGTCGTTCAGTACAGTGTTCACCATCCGTTCAATCAAGCGGGTGTCATCGGCCTGCATTGCGTGGCCGAACCAGCCCTGAACACGGGAGAGAAATGTCTCGCGGGTGATGCTGTCCGCAGCCAACTCTTTCATATACTCGCTGCGGAAAAGAACTGCGCTGTGTGGGGTTAGCCGCGACGCGGAGTCCTCGGAGCGGAGCGCGTGGCACGATAACGCTGGACGCGCTCCG
>JBBSDR010001282.1:0-2952 GCA_038240465.1 Gemmatales bacterium | reverse complement strand
GGCGTGCTGACGCGAGCGAAGAAGTTCCTGCTCAAGAGCGCTCAGCCGACCGGATTCATCAGTTCGTCGAGCATGTACGAACACGGCCTGGCGACGCTCGCCCTGGCCGAGATGTACGGCATGGACGCAGACCCGGACCTCGAAGACAAGTTGCGCAAGGCCATTGAACTGATCGTCAATAGTCAGTCGCCGGCCGGCGGCTGGCGCTACCCTCCCAGGGCGGATGGCGGCGAGGACCTTAGCGTGACTGTCATGCAGATTGTCGCCCTGCGCGCCGCCAACAATGCCGGCATTCCGGTGCCGCAGAAGACACTGGAGAACGCGACCAAGTACGTTCGCTCATGCGGCCACGCGGCGGGCGGTTATGGCTACTCGGGGCCGGCGCAGGGACCGCAGACGACGGCAGCGGGGATCCTGTCGCTGCAACTGCTGGGCAAGCACGACGATCCCAACATCCCACCATCGTTGAAGGTCTTGACGGCATTCCCGGTGCAGTGGGGCGGCACCAATCCGAATTACTTCTACTATTTCCACTACTACGCCATTCAGGCGACCTACCAGGCCGGCGGCAAGGAGTGGAATGACTGGCATCCACGCGTGCGCGAGATGCTGCTGTCGAAACAGAACCCAGACGGGAGTTGGGACGTGCCGCCCGGATCGCAAGAATCCCCCTATGTCACGCCCACGAGCAAGATCTATTCGACGGCAATGGCGACGCTCGTGCTGAACATCTACCTGCACTACCTGCCCGCGTACCAGAGGTGAGGCAATGAATGCAGCCCTGCTAACGTTGTTGTTCGCCGCCGCCGACACGGGGACGATCACGGCCACTGTCGATAAGCCGGAGCAGGTGACGTCTGTCGTCGCCGTCAATCGCGAGGACGACAAGCAGTACAAGGGCATGGTTGACGCGAAGACCGGAAAGTTGACGGTGACGGGATTGCCGCTGGGTTCCACGTTCGATCTGCTTATCGATCAGGGAACGGTGCGGCTCGAAGGCGTCAATCTGAAGGTGCCGCGTTCCGACTTTGAGGAGGAGCAGCCGCTCGCGAAGGAGGACGTCAAGACGCTCAAGGAAAAGGCGAAGGAGCTGAACCAGTTCGAGGACACCATTGACGTGATGACCGTGACCGGCAACATCCAGCATGCGGCGGTGGTACTGAACAAGCTGCGGACGAAGCCGTTCTACGAGTCCAAACCGGGCGAGGTGATCTGGCGGCTGGAGGTATGGCGCTTCGAGAAGCCGGACGAAGCCTGGATCAAGGTGCAGGACGAACTGTTTTTGGTGCTGTATCGGCAGCGCTTGCAGAAGGCGGATTTCGACAAGAAGACGCTGACGCTCGATCCGGCGCTGGGTGGGATCAAGCTGACGGAGAAGCAGACGTCAATCGACCTGGGCAAGGTGGCGCTGCCGGGCAAGGAAGCCGGGATCAAGTTGCGCCCGGTAAAATGAATGTCTTGCACTCGCTCCGCGAGTGCGAAACATACAGAGGGGGATGACGATGGCACGCATCAATCGCAGACGATTCCTCTTGCACAGCGCCGCGGCGGCGTCGCTGGCAGGACTGAATCTTGATTCCCTCCTCGCCCAGCAGCCTGCCGTGCGCAAGCTCGGCACCTGTGGCCCGCCGCCGCGCAAGTCGCCGCAACGACAGACGTCGGCCGAGTCAATGCCGCCGCTGCCGCTGCCGGCCGTGCCGCTGCGGCGCAGTGAGCCGAAAGCGGAACCCGCGCCGCCGCTGATGATCGCCAAACTCGAATACGGCACCACGCAGGACTGGAACACCGATCCCGGCGACGTCGATAACCTGATGCGCCACGTCCGCTCGTCGCTCGGACTTTGGTACGGCTGGAAACAACTCAGCCTCGCCGAACTGGTCGCGCTCAACAAGGCGAACCAGAAGTGCAAGGTCCCCTGTCTGTACATCTCCGGCCATGAGGCGTTCGAGTTCTCGGAAATCGAACGCCGCGCCATCTACGACTATCTGCGCGACGGCGGCACCCTGCTGGGCGACGCCTGCTGTGGTCGGCCCGAGTTCACCAAGTCCTTCCGCACCGAAATGGCGCGGCTATTCCCGCAACGGCCGCTCGATCCGATGGAGATGGATCATCCGATCTTCCGTTCGTTCTACCAGTATCAGGCGGTGAACTATCGGACGTTCAAGATGGGTCTGCCGTCCGACACGCAGGGACCGCCGGAGGTCCACGGCATGAACCTCGGCTGCCGGGCCGCCGTCATCTTCACGCCCTGGGACATGAGTTGCGGCTGGGACAATCACACGCACGAACACGGCTCGCGGCTCCTGCCCGGCGATGCGGTCCGGCTCGGCATCAACCTCGTCAGCTACATCGCCGCCCTGCGCAACCTGGCCGAGACGCAGGCCGTCACGCGCGAGATCGACGCGCCCACGTCGCGGCGCCGGCAGCAGTTCGTCATCGCGCAACTGCGGCATCATGGCGACTGGGACCCCGATCGCAACAGCACGGTGCAGTGGCTGCGGCACCTCGCCAGCGAGTCGTCGCTGACGGTCAACTTCAACGTCGTGCCGGTCGATGCTCAGGAAACGAAGCTGGCCGCGCATCCGTTCGTCTACATGACCGGCTTCCGCGATCCGCGTCTGACCGAGGACGAGGTCGCCGCGCTGCGGCGACATCTGCAAGCGGGCGGCTTCTTGTTCATCAACAACTGCTCCGGTTTCCAGGCGTTCGACCGTCACGCGCGTGGCCTGGTGGCCAAGCTGTTCCCCGATCAGAAGCCTGAGCCGCTGGCGAAGGAGCATCCGCTGTTCCGCGCGTTCTACACGATGGCAGCGGGCCGCGACCGGCAGAGCGGAGCGCCGCGCGCCCTGGAACTGGAGGGCATCAGCATCAAGAATCGGCTGGTGCTGCTCTACTCGAAGAACGACACGATCACCCACCTGAAGCAGGTGAGCGACCCGTTCGGCAACGGCT
>JBBSDR010001281.1:0-2952 GCA_038240465.1 Gemmatales bacterium | reverse complement strand
GAGCCGGGAGCGTAAGCGACTGGAGTTGATGCAAATACTCCGGTCGCTCACGCTCCCGGCTCGCCAAACTGGCACGGGAGGAGTAAGACAATCTCTTGTTCGACCGAATGACTGTGCGATGATAATCGGGAAGTGGTGAATCACCCAGGCTCGCGGATCCCTGCTACATGCCCACTGCTTTCCTCTGTCCCAACGGCCATTCCTGGGATCGACCTCGCCCTGAAGACTCGAGCGATCGCGCCGGCCTGCTTGTTTGCCCCGTGTGCGGGGCAACCGCAGAATCAATTCTCGCCGATGGGGAGGACGGCTCCATCCCCGAGACGCGGCCGCCCAGCATCGCCGAAGACTACCTCTCCACTCGCCTGTCCCTTCCAGCGAATGCCGATTCTTCCCTCCGGTTCGAGCCTCCCGTCGATCTCCTCGCCGGCGCCGGCAAAACGAACGAACGGACTGCGCTGGCCGAGTACGACATCCTGGGTGAACTTGGCCAGGGCGGTATGGGGGTCGTCTACCGCGCCCTCGACCGCAGAAGAAGGCAGGTTGTCGCCCTGAAGATCATGAAGGCGGCCAGTCCCGAGGCCCTGTACCGCTTCAAACAGGAGTTCCGCTCCCGCGCGGGCCTGACCCATCCCAACCTCGTGTCCCTCTACGAGCTTTTCGCGGACGGCGAGCATTGGTTCTTCACGATGGAACTTGTCGAGGGGATCGACTTCCTCGAATACGTCCGTTCGGGTCCGGACCGGCCTGTCGCCGCCCCGTCGCGGCAGCCGCTGACGAGGCCGGCCCAGTTTGAGCGGCTGAGGGTGGTGCTGGGACAGATGGTTAGCGCCGTGGCCGCCTTGCACGAAGCCGGGAAGCTGCACCGCGACCTCAAACCAGGCAACGTCCTGGTGACTCACCAGGGGCGGGTCGTCGTTCTCGACTTTGGACTCGTGGGAGAACTGAAGCGGACCAATGCTCAGCAGAGTACGGAAGGGCAACTTCTTGGCACGGTCGCGTACATGGCACCCGAGCAGGCCGCCTGTCGGGCTTTGACGGAGGCTGCCGACTGGTACAGTCTCGGCGTGATCCTCTACGAGGCCCTGACTGGCCGGCTGCCCTTTGAAGGCGACGTGCTGAAGGTATTGCAGGACAAGCAGCGGCTCGATCCGCCTTCACCATGCGCGACAGCAGCCGGCATTCCCGATGACCTGGCCGAGTTATGTGTCGAGTTGCTGCGCCGGAACCCCGATACGCGCCCATCTGGTGAGATGATCCGCCGCCGGCTTGGCACAGCGGCGGAAGGCGCCGTCGAGCCGAGGACAACCCGGATCCTGGAGACACTGTTAGTTGGCCGCGAGCGGCACCTGGAGTCTCTGGAGAAAGCGTTCGCGGCATTGCGGCAGGGCAAGCCCGTCGCGGTCCTCCTGTCGGGTCCATCGGGAACGGGAAAAAGTACACTGGCGCGACGCTTCCTGGAGCCGCTCCGGGCAGGCAGCGAAGTTGTGGTCCTCGAAGGCCAGTGCTACGAGCAAGAGAACGTCCCCTACAAGGCGTTTGACGGCATGGTGGATGCGCTGAGCCGTTTTCTCGGTCGATTGGCCGGCCTGGAAGTGCAGCCTTTTCTGCCGCGCGACCTGGCCTCATTGCTGCGAGTTTTCCCGGTACTCCGCCGCGTCGTGACGGCGACGCGCGAGGGGGAAGCAGCCGATCCACAAGAATTGCGCCGCCGCGGATTCGCCGCGTTGAGGGAGTTGCTGGCTCGGTTGGGGGACCGCCGCCCGCTGGTCCTGTGCATCGACGACTTGCAGTGGGGGGATGCCGACAGCGCGGCGTTGCTGGCCGAGTTGGTGCGGCCGCCCGACGCTCCTGTGTTCCTCCTGGTCGGTTGTTACCGTTCCGAGGAGGCTGCCAGTCCCTTCCTCCAATCGCTGGCTGAACTGCGGTCGCAGACGGCAGACGCAATCCACTGGCACGAATTGGCGGTCGAGCCGCTGACGCCGGCGGAGGCGCAGGCGCTGGCAGTCGTCCTGCTTGGCCCTGCTGGCTCGTCAGCCGCGGAGGCTGTGGCGCGCGAGTCGGGCGGCAATCCTCTCTTCGTTCACGAACTGGCCCAGGCAGCGCAAGCCGGGACGCGGTGCGAGACGGGGGGCGTGTCCCTGGAGCGCGTATTATGGGACCGGATCTGCTGTTTGCCGAAGGCGGCGCAGGACCTGCTGGCCGTGCTGGCGACCGCAGGGCGACCGTTGCACCAGGCGGAGGCATGCGGGGCAGCAGGGCTGGGGGCGGACGTCTTGCCGACCCTTGCCCTGCTGCGGTCGCAGAGGCTGCTGCGCGGCCGAGGGCTGGGAAGCGAAGGCGTGCTGGCTGTCTATCATGACCGCGTGCGCGAGACCGTGACCCGGAGCCTGTCGCCGGCTGTCAGCCGCGCCGTCCATTGCCGTCTCGCGGAAACACTGGAAGCCCTGGGTTCGGCCGATCCCGAGGAACTGGCCGTCCACATTGAGAAGGGGGGCGAGCCGGAACGCGCAGTTCCTTACTACGCCCGCGCAGGCGACTGTGCGGTGGAAGCCCTGGCGTTCGATCGCGCGGTGAATCTCTACCGGCTCTCCTTGCGCCTCCATCCAATCAACAAAGACGAAAGCCAAAGCCTGCGCAGGAAACTCGCTGATGCTCTGGCAAATACCGGCCGCGGGGTCGAGGCAGTTCAGGAATATCTTGCTGCCGCTGCCAGTGCAACACGGGTCAAGTCTCTGGAACTGCAACGCCGGGCTGGACTCCAGTTGCTGCTCAGCGGTCATATCGATGAAGGGGTCCGGATCCTGCGTCCCGTCCTGAATGCGGCTGGCATGCGGCTGGCCTCGAGTCCTTTGCGGGCACTGCTTTCTCTGGTGTTTCGACGGATACGTCTTTGGTTCCGCGGCGTCGGCTTTCACGAGCGCGCGGCCAGCGAGGTCCCTGCCGCCGACCTGG
>JBBSDR010001280.1:0-2955 GCA_038240465.1 Gemmatales bacterium | reverse complement strand
GCTTCGCCGCCAGATCGCCCGTGGCGCCGAACAAGACAAATGCGTCTGATTCGAGATTCTTCTCAATAGCCGGCAAATTCCTCCGCGCGGATGTCGTCATTCTTGACTCCTGCTTTTCTCAACATCTCCTGCAATGCCTTCACCATGTCCGGAGGGCCGGCGATATAGTAGATGGGCGACGCCGCGTCCTTCAAATGGCGTTCGAGCATGGCTTGATCAATGAAACCAGTTTCACCGTGCCAAACTTGAGGCGATTGCTCTATTTCGGTCATGGTGGCGATCAAGTTGTAGTTGGGATTGTCCTTCTCCAAGCTCTGAAGATCGGCGAGGAAGGGCGCATCTTCCGGCCGCCGGTTGGAATAGAAAAGGACAATGCGATGGGGCAGCTTCTGCTCCGCCGCCCAATGGACCATACTTCGAAACGGCGTGATGCCAATCCCACCCGCCAGGAATACGGCGGGCCGCGTGGCATCCTGGTGAAGAATCAAATCTCCGGAAGGCGGCTCAATCATGACCTCGGTCCCCAGCGGCATCTTCTTGAACACCCGTTTGAACGCCGTGTCGCGCATCCGTGTGGCCACCATCAGGGTTGCTTCGTGAGGAGCGCTGGCGATCGAAAAACTTCGCACATTTCCTTCGGAATCCGTCTCGGGAGGATCCAGCAACGTCATGTCGAGATACTGACCGGCCTGGAATGTCCATCCCGCTGGTTTTTCTATGCGGAACGCCAGGGTGTCTTTCGCCACTTCCACGCGATCCTTCAATTTGCACATGAAACCAAGTGGCGCTGCAGATGTGCTCATACTTGATGTCCCTTCGATGCCAGGTTCGCCATTTCCGCGACGAGGTTTTCCAGGCTGTAGTTGTGGGTTGTCAATTCGACCTGTCCAGTACACCTGCCGAGGATGATGGTGTTTTTCCTGTCAACCTTGATTTTCTGGGCGCGGCCGAGGTCGCTGATTTGTACATTCTCAAGCTTGATGCCCAGGTCCTCAGTGAAGACTCTGGCGCCGGTGAAGAGGGCCAGGGCCTTCATCACGGCCTTGCGCTGATGGCCAGATCCAGACGCCTTTGCGGCAGCAACGTGCATGGTTCCGCGCAGCATGTTGACCACGAGCGTGGCTAACGCCTCATCCTCCAGGTCCTCCGCGATGATGAGCAGCGGTCTGCCACTCTTTGCAATCTGCTCCAGGATGGGGAGCAGGTGCTTCATCGAACGGATCTTTTGTTCACGAAGCAGAACGTAGGCGTCTTCGAAGACCACTTCCATGCGTAGTGGATCCGTTACGAAAAAGGGGGAGAGGTATCCGCAGTCGAATTGCATGCTTCCGGGCAGCGGCTGCTCACTGGTCGTCCGGGGAGTGAAAAACCCGTCAGGGCCGGTACCGGCTTCTTCCGGGCCAGCCAAGGGGATGGGGTTTAAGTTAGCAAGTTGGGCGGTCATGCAGAACCTCCGTCAGAGGTGTGTCTCAGGGCGTACTCTTTGGTGCGCCGGGTGGAACGTTCTCTTCCTGGTTGCGACGCGAGAGACTCCTGGCTTCGGCAATCGCGGAAAGCCGTTTCGTCTTCGCTATTAATTTTGTGGACTGCTGAGCGCTTTCCGCTTCTTTCGCATCCGCCCAGCGGCTGGCAATCTCTCGTCGTTCGCCTGTATTCCGCATCGCTGCTTCAGCATGTACGATTTCGCCTTTCGGTTATGGTCTGTTTTATACACTCTGCAAATGAAGTTGTGTGCCACCATGGAAGCCAGAGGGATGTGAGACCGAGGACCCCCATGAACAGAGCCGCCGGTGTTTGCTGCAGCGCAGTCCTTGCGTTGTTGTTCGTGTGTCTCCCCGGATTGGTGGGTCAGACTACACCGAAGAAGAAAGCCCTGGTAGTGAACGGGCGCAGTGTGGCTGGGGCGGTCCTGCTGATCGACGGACATTCCTATGTCGACGTCGACACTTTGGCGCAGTTGACGAATGCTTCCCTCGGGATCGAACCGGAACCGGATCATTTTGACCATGCCTGCGGCCAGCCCCAGTCCCAGCCCCGCCTCCCTGGCGCCCGCCAAGGAGATCAGCAAGAATTTTGCCAGCACAGGCATCGCGCAATTGGCAGAGATGCGGGAGTGGAAGGGCGCCATCGCGGGAGTGATCAGGTTGGGACTGCCCGCGGGCACATGGCTCGGTCCGTTTCTTCAGGACTACCGGAGCCGGGCCGAGAAGGGGATGGAGCAAGCGTCGGTGACCGCAACCACCGCGTCCGACCAGCAAGCGCTGCAGTTGCTGAAGAATCAGTTCGCCAATTTAAGGGACTGGGACAGCCAAACCCAAGCGGCCATCCAGGCCCTGAATGCGGAGCAGACGGTCAATCCGGCCGCGAAACAGAACGATCCGCTGCTCGCCAAAATCTCCGACTGCGGCAATTTTCTGAACGGGATGATGGTCGGCCGCGAGTTTGCTGACCATTCCAGTTGTCATTGAGCGGGTCGGGTCATCGGCTGGATCTGCGATCGCAGGCGCATGGAATGCCTGAAATTAAAGGAAGCAAAGAGTTCGCCAAATGAACGGGCAGGCCACGCCCTTGTCACTGCGGGGGTGTGCGACAACGAGAGAACGTTTCCGTCGGGGTCTTTGAACCAGGCCGCGCGCCGGTTGCGCGAGTGGGTGGCCGAGCACGCTGGGGGCTCTAAACATCTGACCTCCCTGCGACCGAAGATCGGCACCCGCTACGTCCGCGAGTATCGCGGCAAGCTGCACGAGGTCACCGTGCTCGAATCCGGCTTCGAGTATGAGGGTTCAACCTACCGCAGCCTGACCGAGATCGCCAAGGTCATCACCGGCTCCCAGTGTTCTGGCCCGGCCTTCTTTGGCTTGAAGCGCAGGGTCAGGAGGGTAGCCGCATGAGCAACCGGGTTCGCTGTGCCATCTACACCCGCAAGTCCTCGGAGGAAGGGCTGGAGCAGTCGTT
>JBBSDR010001279.1:0-2957 GCA_038240465.1 Gemmatales bacterium | reverse complement strand
GAGGACGAAGCCGATGCCGCCGCCGATGCCAATCGAGCGCAACTCCGGCCGCCAGGGTGGTTCCTCGACCGGCGGTGGCGGTTTCACTGTCAGGGACTCTTCGAGAATGCGTCGATGGTCGCGCAGTCCCTCGCCTGACAGACCGGCGTTGACCAGTTTCGCCATCAGGTTTTTCGCTGCCTCCGTCTCGCCCCGGACGTTGTACACTTCCGCGAGCAGCCAGTGCAGGTCGTTGTCCGCCGGCATCCACAGCAGCAGTTGCTCCACCAGAGCGGCGGCGTCGGGAGGCAGCGCGTTCTGCGTCTCAGTATCGGTTTGTCCGGGAACATAAGTGCCGTCCGGGCCGACAAAGCGAGCGCCGGCAAACAGATTGTCAAGTTTGAGGTCGCTGCTCGGAGAAGTCCCGGGGGGGAGGCGTGCCAGGTCCCTCTGCCGCTGACGCAAGAGCGTTTGGTAGAACAGTTCGGCCCGCAATTGCCAGCGGAGCCGCTCCCTGGGCCAGCCGGGATATTTACTTGGCCAGACAAACCGCCCTTCCTTCGAGACCAGATTCACCAGTTCCGACTGATAGGTGTCGGCGCGTTCGAGTTGCCTTTCGGCCTGGTAGGCCAGCGCCAGGTTGCCCAGCACCATGAAATGTTTCGGCTGGCGCTTGTACATTTCTTCCATCAGCGGCAGGGCTTTGTCGGGCTTGTTCAGCAGAAGATAGTAACCCCCCAGACTCACACCCTCTTCAATGCTCAACTGACCCGCCTTCTGCTTCTTTTCGAGAACCTCCATCGTCTCGAATACCTGCTCCGCGTAAGCCGGAATTTTCGTCCGCTTCTCTTCAGACAGTTTCTTGTTCGCCTCGAAGACCGGCAGCGCAGGCAGGAGTCCCTGTCTATCGTCGAGGAGGAGACGAAACTCGCGTGGATTAGCCGGCAGTCGCCAGTAGTTCTTCTCCACCGGCAGATACAACCCCGCCCGGCTCGCCGGACAACAGAGCAGCAATCCGAGCAGACTGATTCCGAGTCGTGCCATCCTCCGCATGATCGTCTCCTTGCTGCGTCCTGGGCTCGGCCCTCCGCGACGTATTGTATCGCTACAATGTCCTCCATGAACCGTTGGCTGAACTCTGGTCTGCTCTGCCTGCTCGCCCTCGCCTCGGTGCGAGCCGATGAAGCAGTCCTGCGCGAGGGCCGAAGGCTCAACGGCCAACTGAGAGTGATCGACGGGCGCTGGCAGTTCGTGCCAACCAAGGGCGACATCCTGAATGCCGGCGACCTGAGCGAGGTGCGTTTCACTGCCGCTGCCTGTCCAATGCTGCATGCCGGCTTGCCGATGCATCTGCTCTTGCGTGACGGGCAGCAATTGACGGCCGGCCTGGTCGAGGTCGATGACAAGAGCGTCCGCATGCAGAGCGCCGCGATGGGCAAACTGACCGTGCCGCGCGCTGCTGTCGTTAGCTTGCGCCAGCCTCCCGGCTGGGCCATCCATGACTTCCGCGACCGGAAGTTCACCGGCGAAGCTACCCTGACACTCGACAAAACAGGACAGTCGGCGGAGTTCGTCCTTCCCAAACCACTGACCGAAGGACGGCTGTCGCTCAGCTTCCTCGAAGACGCCGCTGACGCCCATTGGTCTGTCGAAGCCGTCTTTCAGGTAGAGCGCAAGACGCGACTCGTGTCCGTCCAGGTTGGCGGGGATCAGACCTATCAAGCAAGCGTCGAGGCGATCAAGGGAGAGGAGCAGCCGGTCGCGCGCTCTTCTGGCCGGCATCGGCTGGTGATCCAGTTTTCGCCTGTCTCGCTTCGTGCCGGCATCGACGACGCCATCCTGTGGCACACGCTCAAAAGTGGTCCGGACGGTCCGCTGACCTCGATTCGTCTGGTGTGTCGAGAGACGCAGCGCGGCAAGCCGGCGCGAGGCCGTGTCGTCATCGACGATCTCTGTCTGCACCGGGCCGTCGATGAGCCGCGCCGCCCGCCCGGCGATCCGGAACAGGACGAGGTCTGGCTGCTCGACGGCGATCAGGTGTTCGGCAAATGCTTGCGCGCGGATAAGCAAGCGCTGACCATCGAAGGACGTTTCGGACGCCGCGATCTGCCGTGGACGCTGGTTCGAGGTCTCTATTCGCGCCGTCAGGAATCGGTTGTGATCCCGGAGCGCGAGCGCGTGCGCTTGTGGCTCGACAATGGCTTCGATTCGCAGCCGGACCAACTCGACGGCGTCGTGCGTTCTCTCGATGCCCAGCGACTCGTCCTGCGTCATGCCGAGTTGGGCGAACTGACGCTGGCGCGCGGAGCAATCCGGCGTGTCGTGTGGCCAGGGAATGAGCGGCGCTGAGCAGCACGTTGCCGGTTGTGGGTTGCCAATCGGATGCAAAGCCGCAAGCGGCGCTGGCACGAACTATGCCCCCGCGTGAAATGGAATCTGACGTGTACTCACTCTCGATCGTGGAAGGAGAAGCAATCGTGATGCGAACTCTCGTCTGTGCGGCGGTGCTGTTCCTGGCCGTGCCGCTGAGGGCGGCCGACGTCGGTCCCGACGTCAAGGACCTCAAGGAGATGCGCGACAAGGCCATCGCCTTTCTGCAATCGAGCCAGTCGGCCGACGGCAGTTACTCCTCGAAGGTGGCCGGGCCCGGAGTGACCGCGCTCGTCGTCGCTGGTCTGATCCGCAATGGCGTCAGTCCCAGCGATCCCGTCGTCGAGAAGGCCATCAAGGCGATGGAGAAGAGCATCAAGAAGAACGGCGGCATTTATGACAAGGGGCTGGCCAACTACACCACCAGCGTTGCCGTCATGGGCTTTGCCGAGGCCAACAAGGACGGCAAGTTCAACAGCGTCATCAAGAACGCGACCGACTTCCTCAAAAAGCTCCAGTACGGCGAGGACGTCACGCCCGGCGATCCGCGGTTCGGCGGCGCCGGCTATATGAAAGGCGACCGTCCTGACCTGTCGAACACGCAGTTC
>JBBSDR010001278.1:0-2959 GCA_038240465.1 Gemmatales bacterium | reverse complement strand
GGCGACATCAGCGTCGAGGAACTGAAGCAGCGTCTCGACCGCGGCGACAAGGTGATCGTCCTCGACGTCCGCAACGTCCCCGAGTTTCAGATCTGTCGCATCCCCGGCAGTACGCTGCTGCCGTTGCCGGAGTTGCCGGCGCGGTTCGGCGAACTCGATCCGGATCAGGAGATGGTGGTTCACTGCAAGAGCGGCATGCGCAGCGCCAAGGCCATCGCCTTTCTCCGGCAGCAGGGGTTCAGCAAACTGCGGAACCTGACAGGAGGCATTCTCGCCTGGGCCGAGAAGATCGATCGCAGTATGCCGGCGTATTGAACTTACTTTGCACTCAAGGAGGTTCCCGATGGTTGCGTTGCTCCTGAGCCTGGTCCTGCAAGGCGATCCGACCAAGGACGCCGTCAACCTCGAAGGCACCTGGGTCATCGTGTCCGCCGTGACGGACGGCAAGCCCAACGACGACATCAAGGGCGAGAAGCTCACTTTCAAGGACGGCAAGGCGACTATCTCGTCGAAGTCGAAGGAGGAGGGCGGGACCTACAAGATCGACGCCACGAAGAAGCCAACGACGATCGACTTCAAGGACGCGAACAAGGACAAACCATACCTTGGCCTCTACAAACTGGACGGCGACAAGTTAACGCTGTGCGTTCCCGAAGACACGGACGGTGCGCGGCCGAAGGACTTCACGGCGAAGGAAGGCGAAAAACTGATGTTGATCGAGTTGAAACGCGAGAAGAAGTAACTCACGACGATACGTCCTGCGCCAGCCGTAACAGCATCGCGACCTCCAGCACCAGCCGCGCCGCCGGAGCAGCGTCCCAGCGCAGTGTATGCGCCTTGTTCTCCAGTGCATCGGCCAGTTCGCGCAGCGGCGCCGACAGCCGCGCCAGCCCCGTCGCCTCCGCCTGCTTCTGAACGTCACGCCAGCGTTGAGCGGCTTGCACATCGGCGCGCTGCAGGCCAACGACGAGCAATTCCTCCAGCCCTTCCTGCACCGCGCGCAAAACCTCGCGCAACGGATCGCTGCCCTTCAAAGCCGTCGCGGGTTGCGCCGCGCTGGCGCCGCTCTGTCCCGCGTCGATCCACGGTTGCAGGGCGACGCGGCTGGCGGGAGTCTGAAAAACGAGACAGACCGGCTCAACGATCAGCCCACCCGTGCCTTGCCGAACCAGGCCAGAGACGAAGACGACGCTTGCGCCCTGCTCGTTCAGGGTCGTCAGCAGCGTCTCGGCGCCGCCCTGGCCGCGTGAGGTGTAGGGAAACACCAGCAGGGCGGCCTGTCCGCGAGCGTCGCGCAACCCGGCCCGAATGTTCTGCGTCACCGGGTCAAAGTGGACCCCCTCGACACCGGCCACGCGGAGGACATGGAAATCCTCGGCCACGCGGCGCGATCCCAGGCACGACGGCGGCTGGATGGCAAGACGTTCGTGCAGAGCGGAGAAATCCTCGACAAAGACGGGCGGAAGAGTGTTCTCCCACTCGAGCTTCGCGGGTTTGAGATCGCAGGAAGGCCGGCCTGTCGTCGCTCGCAGCGGTTCGAGATGGCCGCGCGCAGTCCGCCGGCCGCGATGCAGCGTCAGCCTGCCGATGCCAAGAGCGGCGAAAGGTATGTTGGCGACGGCGTTCAGTTGGGCCAGGTCGAGGAAGGATCGCGGCTGCTGTCCCGTGGTGGCAACGGGGTCCGCGAAGGGCTTCGTCACGGCTGACATCGTCCCCGTCTTCTCGTCTTGCAGATAAGCAGTCAGCACGGCTCGCCGGCGGCCCACGCGCACACCGCAGCCGAGACCGACGAAGCTGGTTGCGTCCAGGTCCGTCTTGCGGTCGCCGCTGGTGCCGCGAATGAGCAGTTGCGGCAGGACGCCGCTGTCGTGGCGGATGGCTTCACAGCGGGCGCGCAACTCGCCGATCAGTTCGACGACCTCATCGGGAGCGAAGCGGGCGTCGTGGCTGGTGTAGCCCTCCTGCTGCACGGCCAACTCATCGACGATCTCGGCCGGCCAGGTCAGCCCGGCGGCCAGGCAGTCCTGCTCCAGCCGAACGAGCCGATCCTTCCACGCCGGCGCGACGCCGGACACACCCTGCCCGACGTACTCGCACAGCATGGCGTCGAGGCGCTCAAGTGCCTCGTTCGGCACCGGCGGCGGTTGCGGACTGGTCGATAGGATGGCTGCCTTTTTGGAAGCGGGAAGACGTCGAAAGGCCCACAGGGCGAGGGGGACGTGAACGCAGGGCGTGGTCTCGGCGGCGCAATCGCAGCGGGCATAGCGAAGATCGCCCGGCACCTGGAAGCGCACGACGCAAGCGGGATCGTGGAACCGCGCGGTGGGCTTGCTGCCGCGAAACAACTCGACGAGCAGGCCCTCGTCGAACTGCTGGCGCAGACGTGTCAGCCGGCCGCGCTGGAAGTGCTTTTCCAGTTCCTCGTCGGCAATCGCTCCCGGGTCCCATTCGGCGGGTTCGGCGAGCGGAGCCGGACTGTCTTCCGGTGCCGGATTGGCTTGTCGCTGATAGAGCAGGGCGGTGCGAATGAGATGCCGGCACAGACCGAGCGTCTCACAGGAACAGCGCGCCTCGCCGAGAGGAACGTCAGCGGGCAGATGGCACTCGGGACCATCGGACCACTTGACGGCGACATCGCCTTGCGAAGTCTCGCTCAGTTCGCCTTTGACCTCGTCCTCATCGAGTTCGCGCTGGGCGCGCTTGACGATGCCGCGATTGGCCAGCGCGGCCAGGTCGTCGGCGGACAGAGCGAGAAGATCGGCGCGAGGCATACTCGTCTCTGAGGGGATTCGTCCGAGCCAGCAACCTCAAAACAGGACCGGCTTCCCCAGCTTGCGGCGCACGACGGAGAACTGGCCGGCGTGCATGAGCGTGTGATTGGCCACCAGCACGAGCATGGCGCCAAGGGTTGGCGCGAAGGGAGCCATGTTGCCCTGGGTGGCCCGGTCGAGGTCGGCGT
>JBBSDR010001277.1:0-2959 GCA_038240465.1 Gemmatales bacterium | reverse complement strand
TGGGTACAGCGATGAGTGGTGAGCGGGGCGCATACGCGCACGTTGAACCCACATGATGGGTTAGCCGGGTGCTTCAGCGACCGTCTTATCCGCCACTCCGGTCCTTGACGCTCCCGGCTCGCCTCAGAGTTCAAACTTCCAAGGAGGACGACTCATGAAAAAGGTTCTCGCCGTTGCGATGCTTGCCGTACTGCCCCTCCACGCGGCCGAGGAGCCGATCACTCTGAAGAAGATCAAGTATGACGAACTGAAGGCGATCGTCGCGGGCCACAAGGGGAAAGTGGTCGTCGTCGATTTCTGGAACGTCTACTGCCCTCCCTGCATGAAGGGAATTCAGCATGTGGTCCAGTTGAAAAACCGGATCAAGGACCCGGACTTCATCGCCATCACCGTCGATCTCGATCCTCCCGACGACAAGGAAGACATCCCCGCGGCCAAAAAGTTCCTGACCGACAAGAAGATCACGCTGATCAACTACCTCCTCGACGAGAAGAAGGAAGTCTGGGTGGAAAAACTGAATCTAACGTCTTTTCCGCGCGTGTATGTGTTCAATCGCGCCGGGCAGATCGAACGGCAATTCAAGGAGGAACCGAAGCCGGCCGAGTTCGATCCGCTGATCGAAAAGTTGCTGAAAGAGAAAGCCCCCTGATGAGCGACAGCGACAAACCGTGGGCTGCCGCGCTGGGACGCATCCCGAGCGGCCTGTTCATCCTGACGGCCCGGCGCGGCGTTGAGGAGACGGGCATGCTGGCCAGTTGGGTGCAGCAATGTTCGTTCGAGCCGCCGCTGGTCATGGCCGCCCTCCGTCGCGGTCGCGTCCTCGAAGCCTGGCTCCATCCCGGCGACCGCTTCGTGCTGAACATTCTCGACGACAGCCAGACCGACATGATTGTCTATTTTGGCCGCGGCATCGCTCCCGGCGCGGACGTCTTCGGCAGCCTGTCGCTGGAGCGGACGCCGGACGGAACGGCCGTGCTGACCGAGTCGCTGGCCTTTCTCGATTGCAAGGTGGAGGCGACCTATCCGTCCGGCGATCACGAAATCCTGGTCGCCCGGGTTGCCGGCGGACGTATGCTCAGCGAAAGCAAGCCGATGGTCCACATCCGCAAAAGCGGCCTGCACTATTGAGGTGATGATGAGCGAAGAACTTCCCCTGATCGTCAGCGCCGACATGCAGCGGACTCGGCGCATCCCGCCGAACCAGGTCGAGACGCGCAAGTGGCCCGTGCTGCATGCCGGAACGGTGCCGCGCTTCGACCGCGTCAACTGGACCTTCCACATCTTTGGCCTGGTCGAAAAGTCCTGGCAGTGCAACTACGATGAGTTCCTCGCCCTGCCGCGCGTGCAAGTGCGCGGGGACATGCACTGCGTCACGCGCTGGAGCAAACTGGACAATCTTTTCGAGGGCGTCTCGACGCGGGAAGTCTTGAGCAGAGCGACGGTAAAGCCCGAGGCGAAATTCGTCCAAATCCACTGTGAAGAAGGATGGATGACGAACCTGCCGCTGGAGGATTTCCTTGGCGAGGATTGTCTGTTCGCCTTGAAGCACGACGGCAAGGACCTCGAACCAGACCACGGTTATCCGCTGCGGCTGATGGTCCCGCGCCTTTATTTATGGAAGAGCGCCAAGTGGGTTCGGGGCATCGAATTGATGGCCCGGGACCGGGCGGGGTTCTGGGAACAATGGGACCACGGCGGCTACCACATGCGCGGCGACCCTTGGAAGGAAAATAGATTTCGGGACGACAGCGAGCAGTTCAAGGGCGGCTCCGACGCCAGCCTATCGACGTGAACCCGCGATAAGGTTTTTTCTGCGCATCCAGTGTGACAAGAACGATACGAGGACGCCCATTTGGGATCGCGATTGGCCATTACCCGGGTCATGATGTCCCGGAACGCTCCTCACGAAATGGGGGTATCCTCATGGAAATCCTTGATGCAGCAACTATCGAGAAACTGCGCTGTATGGCTCGTGAAGGTAAATCGCCGTCCCAAATGCTCAAGACGCTTCGAGAGTGGCTCGGGAAGGAGACGCATATCCTTCCGATCCTCCATTACTTTTAGCAGGCTTTCTGCCTGGATCTCTTAGAAGTAAATCGGGTCGTTGTTTTTTATCCCGTCGAGCAGCCAGCGGCGTCATGGCCAGGCCGATTCCTCCCGCACTCCAAACAAAGTAGGCGTCCAGAGAGTCGGGACTGGATTCGTCCAGCACTTTCGCAGTCAGTTCCTCACCGGGCTTCGCCTGCATCTGGCCGTCCGGCTTGCCGCCGTTCATCTCTGTCTTCATCCCCCGGGGCGCCGGAGGCGTAGATTTGTCGTCGGGCTTTTTCCCCTTGTCATCGGGCTTCTTCGCCTTGTCACCCTTCTTCTTCGCCGGGTCCTTGCCGTCGTCGGGCGGATCGTCCGAATCATCGTCTTCGTTCCCGTTTGACGATCCGGAGGCGGCCGCACGGGCGCTGTCCTGGCTGGCGTTGACGTTGACCGACACCTTGCTGCTGGTCTGAAACGACAGCGTGACGCCCCCTGAAGAACTGTCCGTGGCGGACCCATTATTTCGGGTCGCTGCCAGCGCCGTCGCGGGGGTCAGGCTCGTCGTCGTGGACGTGGTTGGAGTACCGACAGAGATGGTGAACACGGTTTTCTTCAGACTGCCGATGGTGGGGAAGGACGTGTCGTCAAACACAATGCGAACCGTGTGCGTTGCCTTATCGAAGGTGACCCTGTTACTTGGGGGAATCTGCCTGGTCGTCTGAGTTTGCGGATCAAAGAAGAAGATCAGAGGGTCCGTCACTCCCGCGCTGTTGTAGTGGAGCGTGACGACGAGTGTGGCGCCCGGTACGGAGCCGGGCAAAAATTAATTGAACAATCGACATGACAACTGCATGGTGTAATTGTATGAACCGAGATGCCACACTTGAAGCGGTGCGACGCAAGTATGAACTGCTGCGTCCGTTGATGA
>JBBSDR010001276.1:0-2971 GCA_038240465.1 Gemmatales bacterium | reverse complement strand
TGCGGCTTAGCGGGCGGTCCGCTAAGCCGCAAGCGGCAACCCGTTATTTCGTAACCGTTTCTGAGCAGAGCGCGTTGGGTCCTCAATACAACAGCACATCGTCGATTGACAGATGTGCTCCCCTGGGCAGCACGAAGAATATCTCGCTGGCCTCGAGGAATTTCTCCGGCAGATCGTCAAAATCAATCGTCGTCTCGGCCCACTCGCCCCTGGTGAGTTCCTTCTGCGTCTTCGACGTTCGCTTGCCGTCGTGGACGAGAGACACCTGGAGCGTATCGGTCCCTTCGAGGTGATAGCGAAAGCGGACGTGGGCCTGTTTGCCGAGGGGCCGTGTGCCGCGCAGTTCGAGCAGGATCCCCGGTTTTCCGTCCGGTCCATCGGCGACGGAGCGCGCTGCTTTCCACGTCAACGGCGGCTTGTGCGGCACGATCTCGAAGCGGCCCGGCCACTCGTAACCCTGCCGGCCCGTGTCGAACCAGCCGCAGAACAAGGGCCGCTCCGGAAACGGCCTCTTCTCTTCGGCGACTGCCGCGTCGTACAGGATGATGTCCTCGATCAGCAACTCGACGCCGGGATCGGTGTAGAACTGGATGTCGTCGATGCGCTCGTTCTCGCCGAGCGGCGGGCCACTGCCGTCAGCGCGGCGACACTTCGTCATATCGACCGTCAGCGTCAACCACTTCTCCTGCGTCAATCCCGTCAGGGTCAGATGACGATGGTATCCATTCGTCAGACTGTAGATCTGGACGCGCAGCCGATCCGTTCCCTTGAGCCAGACGCGGAAGCCGAGGCGCGTATTCTTGCCCATCGGCGGCCCCGGCACCGGATTGAAGACGACGGCGGTATACATCGCTTTCGGATTGCCCATGCGGTCGTCGAAGTCGTTGCTCAGCACTCCGCGACAGGCGCGCTTGCTGCCCCGCGGCACGTTCTTGTCGTCGAGCTTGCCGCACAGCCACCAGCGCCGTTCGATGTCGGTCTTGTAGTCCTCAATTGCGTGGACTCGGTTCGGGAAATTGCCGCGCTCGATGGGCTTCGACGGATTGGTGACTTCGAGCAGGATCGGCTTTTCACGCTTCGCCGGCGTCAGGCGCGACACGAACCAGTCGAGGAACTTGTCGTGGTCGATGACCGACGTCGCAACCCGCGCGTTCGGCTTGCCCTCGACGGCCTTCATCAGTCCCTTGTCATCGACTTCGAGGCGCAGGTCTTCGAGTTTGCAAAAGGCTTCGTTGACACACAAGGCGACGGCGAGCGGATCGAAGAGCGTGGGCGTCGGCCGGTCCCAGAGCTGAAAGAGAGCGGCCAGTTGATTGTTGAGCGGCGCGCCGAGTTGAAAGACGGCATCGCGGCGCCGGCCTTCGAGGGACAGGCTGGCCGTGGCGTCGAGCGGCACGACGAGGAGGGGGATGCCGCTGGCGAAGACGGCCTTCGCCGCGGCGATGTCGGTCTTGATGTTCCATTCCGGCTCAACGGGCGGCTGGCCGGTGTAGCCGACGCGAAGTGCGCCGCCCATGAGGACGATGCGCTTGATCCACGGTTTGCTCTCGGGATACTTGCGGAGCAGGCCGTCGATATTGGTGAGCGGCCCGAGAGCGAGGATGGTGATTGCTCCCCGATCGGCTTTGAGTTTGGCGTGCAGGAAGTCGATGGCCCCTTCCTTGACGGGCGCTTTGCGAAAGGCCGGACGCAGGCCGTACTGCATCTGTCCCTTGAAGTCGGGCGGATCGTGCAGCTTGCCGGACGCGGCCACCGGGATGTCGCTCTTGCCGGCCGCATGCAGGAAGCGACAGAGGAGGTCGGCGCGAGTGTGGGTGTCGCCCAGGGTCGTGGTGATGCCGCGCACTTCGAGTTCGGGGCTGGAGAGGAGCAAGCCCAGGGCGAGCGCGTCGTCGATATCGTCGCCGATGTCGGTATCGACGAGGACGGGTGTACTCGCGGAAAGGGGCGCGAAACTGAGAAAAAGGGTCAAGACGGCGAGGTGATAGTGCGTCATGGTTGTGGTTCGCTGGACCAGCCCCGAGCGCAAGCGCGGGGTGGTAGTGTTGGGTCGATCCCTTGACAGCCGATTGTCCTCCCGGGGCGAGTCCCGGTCAAGGATCCAGGCGAGCGGGGCGTGTGAACGCCCCGGTTTTCCCACTTCACCGGCGCGTTCACACGCCCCGGTTTTCCCACTTCACCTGGGCGTTCACACGCCCCGGTTTTCCCACTTCACCGGGGCGTTCACACGCCCCGCTCGCCTGACGAACTTGCGATGTGGCACGGTAGAAATACTATGAGTGATGGAGATTGTCACTCGCACACGGGGAGATTGCATGGACGGAACTCTGGCTCTGCAAATGGTCTTTCGCTGGCTGCATGTGGGGACGGCCATCGTCCTGCTCGGCGGCACGGTCTTCATGCGCTTTGTGCTGCTGCCTGCCGCGATGAAGCTCTCGACGGAAGCGCACGACACCCTGCGAGGCCATCTCATGGCCACCTGGCGGATAGTCGTCCATGTCGGCGTCGCGCTACTGCTGGCAAGCGGCCTGTACAACTACATCGCTGTCATGATCCCCCAGCACAAGGGCGATGGCCTCTACCATGCGCTGATGGGCGTCAAGATCCTCCTCGCCCTGGCCCTTTTCTTCCTGGCCGAGGCGCTGGTCGGCAAGTCCGCCGCTTTTGACAACGTGCGGCAGAATCGAAAGATGTGGCTGGCCGTCGCCGTGCTGCTGGGGGCACTTATCGTTGGCATCTCCGGCTTCCTCAAAGTACGGAATGTGCCGCCGGTGAATCCGTTCACGGTTTCGGCTGGAGTCGAACGGCTTGCCGAGGGGCCACGATGACTGTCCCCAAGGGCCGTGACGTCGAGGTCGTCCACGATCTGCTTGTGCCGATGCGAGACGGCGTGCGCCTGGCCGCCAACCTGTATCGGCCCGCGGAAGGCGGACGTGTTCCGTGCCTGGTCAATTACCTGCCCTACCACAAG
>JBBSDR010001275.1:0-2972 GCA_038240465.1 Gemmatales bacterium | reverse complement strand
GCGGCGAGGAGGAAGAAGGACATCGGCCCTCTGGTATCGAAACAGCGCTCCGCCCGGACAAGCCGGGCGGCGGCGACAGAGCTTCGCTGATTCACTTTCATGCCGGGGTAATGCGAGGGCGGGTCGTGAAGCAGGAAGACGATGAAAACGGTCGAAGCGGCTGGAGTCCAATCGGTATAATCACCTGGGTTCCTTTTAGGACCCCACGGTCCCCGGGTAACGCGATACTCGCGGGGCGTCCGTTTTCGTGAAGGAGACAAGGATGCCTTCCCCATTCCCCGGCATGGATCCATTTGTGGAGAGAAACCCCCTCTTCCATGAACTGCACACTCAGATTCTGGCGGCGGCCCAAGGGCAACTCCAGCCTCAACTGCGGCCGAAGTATATCGCCAAACTCGAGCGGTATCTGCCTGAACAAAGCGTTTTGCAAGATGACTGGCCACTGCGAAAGCAACGCCGCATTGTGATCTACCTCCGTGCCGATCCGCGACTCGCGTTGGCCAGCATCGAGTTGCTGTCGCCTTCCAACAAAGAGACGGGGACGACCACTCAGAACCGCTATCTCGAGAAACGAGCCTCCGCCCTGCACGGAGGACTGCACTGGATCGAAATTGATCTGCTTCGCGAAGGCGAGCGTCCGCCTCTCGCGGTTCAGGTGCCTGCCGGGACAGACTACCTCGCCTATGTCGCTCAGGCTGTTCCGAACGGCTGGCATCATCTCCTGTATCCCTGGAAACTCCGTGACCCTCTTCCTCTGCTGCCCATCCCGCTCCTTGGCAGCGATCGGGCGACGCTCGATCTCGGAGCGTGTTTCCGCGAAGCCTACGAACGCACGGGAGCGGACGATGAGGCAGGCTACAACGATGCGCCGGCGCCTCCCGAATTCTCCGCCGACAACCTCGCCTGGATCGACGCCCTGTTGCGACAGCATGGCTTGCGCACCGCGCCTCAATCGTAAGTCACGCGCATCAGGAACAGTCCCTGCGCGGGGGCTGTCGGACCGGCCGCGTCGCGGTCGCCGCTGTCGATAATCTCGCTGACTCGCGTTGTCGGCCAGTGGCCGCGGCCGACGTTGACCAGCGTCCCGGCAATCGCTCGCACCATGTTGTAAAGAAACCCGTCCGCCTCGACATCCAGCCAGATCCAGTCGCCGAAGCGATTCACCGCCAGATGCGTTACCGTCCGCACACTCGTCGCGCGGTTGGGCCATTCTGTCTCGAAACAGCGGAAATCATGCGTGCCGAGCAGACTGGCAGACGCTTCCCGCATCGCCGATGCGTCGAGCTTGTAACGACAGTGATAGGCGTAGCGGCGCAGGAACAGGTCCGGCACGGCACCATCGTGGATCGCGTAGCGATACAGCTTGCGGACGGCGTCGCGGTTGGCGTCGAACGTCTCGGGGACTTCCTCGGCATGCGTGACGATGACGTCGGGCGGCAGACGGGCGTTGATAGCGCGCAGGATGATGCTCGGCGGATGCCTTGTCGAAGTGTGGAAGTTGGCGACCTGAGCGACGGCGTGGACGCCGGCATCAGTGCGGCCACTGGCGTTGAGGAAAACACGCTCCTCGCCGGTCAGGGCGACAATGGCCTGTTCGAGCGTCTCCTGAATGGTCCGCAAGTCGGGCTGTGTCTGCCAGCCGTGAAACTCGGTGCCGTCATAGCTCAGGATGAGTTTGATGTTCCGCATGTCGGCGATTGTCGATTGATGATTGACGATTGACGATTGTCGATTGGGATACCGCCAGCCATGCATTCTGCAATCGACAATCATCAATCGACAATCATCAATTGCGAGGCAGCCAGCCGCGCTGGACCAGCACTTCCGCGATCTGCACCGCGTTGGTCGCCGCTCCCTTGCGCAGATTGTCCGCGACCACCCACAGGTTGAGGCCGTTGGGAATCGTTGGATCGCGGCGAATCCGGGCGACGAAGACCTCGTCGCGGCCCTCGACGTTCAAGGGCAAGGGCATCTCACCTTTGCTCTCGTCCAGCAGGATGATGCCCGGCGCCCTGGCCAGGGCTGCCCGCGCCTGTTCGACCGTGATCGGATTGTGAAACTCGAGATTGACCGCCTCGGAATGGCCGATGCGGACGGGTACGCGGACCGTCGTCGGCGAGACCTCGATACTGTCGTCGCCCATGATCTTCTTCGTCTCGCGCACCATCTTCCATTCTTCCTCGCTGTAGCCGTCGTCACTCGCCTTCCAGTCGTGCGGCAGGACGTTGCCGGCCAGTTGGGCGATGTGGGCTTTCGCCGCCGGGACCGGCTCGCCGCGCCCCAGCGCTCGCACCTGCGCCTCCAGCTCGAACACGCCCTTGGCTCCCTTGCCGGACGACGCCTGATAGGTCGAAACGACGACGCGCTTGATCCGCGCCAGGTCGTGCAACGGCTTCAGCGCGACGACCATCTGGATCGTCGAGCAGTTCGGGTTGGCGATGATGCCTTTCGGCAGATGTTGCAGCGTGTGCGCGTTGACCTCGGGGACGACGAGAGGCACCTCGGGGTCCATGCGCCAGGCGGACGAGTTGTCGATGACGATGGCGCCCGCCCGTGCCGCGATGGGGCTGTAGTCGCGGCTGATCGAGGCCGGCGTACTGGACAGCACGATATCGACGCCGGCGAACGCCTCGGGACACAGCAATTCGACCGGGTACGTTTTGCCCTGGAACTCGATCGATTTACCCGCGCTGCGCTCGGACGCGAGGAATTTGATGGCGCGCAGAGGGAACTTGTGTTCCGTCAGCACCTGCCGAATGATTTCGCCGACCGCACCGGTCGCGCCGACTACCGCAACACTTGGCACCACGAAAGAGTTCCTTTCATCGAGAAGAAATCAGCGGAACCCGCGCCCCGGGTATCGAGTCCAAGGAGTCCCGTGACACGCTAGGCCCCGGGTTCCGAGGACTCCACCCGGGGCTTTAGTCGGGTCACCCCTGCCGGGGTTCAAGACGCAAGCGGCTGCGCCTCTT
>JBBSDR010001274.1:0-2973 GCA_038240465.1 Gemmatales bacterium | reverse complement strand
GGGCGCGGGTTTCGGTCTGCAGGCGCTGGCTGAGGACGACCTGGAAGATGTCGCCGGCCCGGATGTACTCCTTGCACTTCTCCACCGCCGCCATGAAAGCAGCGGGAGAGTAGTTCGACGTGAAGACCGTTCGCACTCCCTCGGGCGATTCCAGCGGGTTGATGTCGGTCAACTGCAGATCGGCGACGCCCTGCTGCAAGCGTTCCACCAGACGATCGACCTGCCCACAAGCCGACTGATACGCGGCGCGGAGGTCGCCCGTCTCGGTCGCGGCATGAGCGATGACGACAATCGTCTTGTGCAAATGATCGAACACGACCATGCGATCGTAGAAGCCGAAACAAAGATCGGGCAGACCGCGATCGTCCAGGGGCGGATTCTGCAGCCGTTCGACGTAGCGGACCGAGTCGTAAGCCGCGTAGCCGACGCAGCCGCCGAGAAAACGCGGCAGGCCAACCAGGTGAGGCGTGCGGTACTTGGCGAGGAATTCCTGCAATAGCCGCAGCGGATCGGGATGTTCGCGTTCGGTGCGTCCCTCGCGCGACTGGATCACAACGCGGTTGCCGTGGGCCTGGAAGGTGAGGAATGGCCCGGCGCCGAGGAAACTGTAACGGCCGAGCCGTTCGCCGCCGACGACGCTCTCGAACAGAAAGGCCCAGTCGCCCTCCTGAATCTTGCAGAAAGCGCTGACCGGCGTCAGCGTGTCGCCGACCAGCCGGCGGTAAACGGGAACGAGGTTGCCCTGACGGGCCAGACCCTCGAATTCCTCGAATGAGGGATGATGACGCATGGAAGGCCTCTCACGATGAAGGATGCTGCTGGTGTACGTCCTGTCCGGATGCGGGAACAGGGGGAGCGTGAGAGCGAGGGGGGCCTGGCAGCGGAGGCGGAATGCGGAGAAAACGGTATTGACACAATTTCGGAGAATAGCTACAGTTTCCCGACTGTATTGATAAAGGGCGAATCGATCCGCTGAGAAGGACATCAACGGAGTGGACCCTCCCAAGGGTCTTCCTACCTCAACCCACAGCACGCGCTGGATGGCGCGGCGGTGCGGCCTTGTCGGCTACTGACGTCCCCTTGCAGTGAAGACCATCGGCCATCGCCGCGCGAAAGCATCCCAGCTCTCAAGTTCGCGCGGGGTTGATCGAGCGGATGCCGAATTAGCATTTCCGCCGAACGCCAGAAGGAGCTGACGCGGGCGGAAGGTTGACGTATTTATCCAGGAGTCTGATATCATGCTCGTGCTGACGCGACGGGAAGGTGAGACAATCGTCATCAACGGTGACATCCATGTGTCCGTCGTCGCTCTTCAGGGCGGCAAAGTGCGCCTGGGCATCGTGGCGCCGGACCGGGTGACGGTGGACCGCAAGGAGGTCCACGACCGCCGGGCTGAATTCGCGGAAGAACAGCAAACGCCGGAGACTGTCAGCCCTTGATGCGGGTCCTGGCCGGCGTCAACAGGGAGCGTCTTCATGACGGCACAACCTTTGCGCATTGGCCTGATCGGCGCCGGCGGGAACATGCGCCTGCGACACATTCCCGGTCTGCGGGCAATGGACGGTGTCGAACTGTCCGCCGTGTGCAATCGCCGTCCTGAATCGACAGCGGCCGCCGCGCGCGAGTTCGGCATTCCGCGCACCTTCGCGCGCTGGCAAGACCTTGTCGCCGATCCCAACCTCGACGCCATCGTTATCGGCACCTGGCCCAATCTGCATTGTCCCATCACCCTCGCGGCCCTCGACGCCGGCAAACACGTTCTGACCGAAGCGCGCATGAGCCTCAACGCCGCCGAGGCGCAGCAGATGCTCGCCGCCGCGCAACAGCATCCGAAGCTCGTCTGCCAGATCGTCCCCAGCCCCTTCGGCCTCAAGGGCGATCGAGTGATGCGCGAACTGATCGATTCTGGCTACCTCGGGGAACTGCGTCAGGTGCAGGTAGTGGGTTTCAACGGCGCGTTGGCGGACCCGGTCGCGCCGCTGAGCTGGCGGCAGGACGCGGCGCTGTCAGGCGTCAACATGCTCGCCCTGGGCATCCTTCACGAGACACTGTTGCGCTGGGTGCCGCCGCCCGTGCGGGTGCTGGCCCAGACTCATTCTTTCATCGGCGAACGGCTCGATCCCGAACGCGGCACCCAGCGAGTTGTCGGCACACCCGACAGCGTCCAGGTGCTGACGGTATTGTGCGGCGGAGCGCAAGCGGTCTACCAGTTGAGCGGTGTCGCGCCGTTCGGACAGCAGCAGAGAATCACGCTCCACGGCAGCGACGGCGCACTGCTCTACATCCTGAACAACGATCGGATCTTCGGCGCCAGCCGGCGTTCGGGAGAGAACAGCGCAACGATGGAAGAGATGAAGTTGATTGCAATCCCGCCGGAGAAAGAGGACGGCTGGCGGGTCGAAGCGGATTTTGTCGAGTCGATTCGCGAGGGGAAGCCGGTGCGGCACACGGACTTCGCCAGCGGCGTTGCCTACATGGAGTTCACGGAAGCGGTTGTCCGCAGTGCCGAGAGTGGAATGAAGGTCGTGTTGCCGCTTGCGGCGTGACGGGCTGCCACGCCGCAAGCTGCTCGAAGGTTTAGCTGTCGCCGCGATAACCGCCGCCACCACCGTAGCCGCCGCCACCGCCGCTTCGTCCACCGCGTCCGCCGCCGCCACCACCGTAGCCGCCGCCGCCACCACCACCACTGCTGCGACCGCCACCACCGCCGCCGCTGCGGCCGCCACCGCCGCCGTAGCCGCCGCCACCCCCACCGCCGCCGCCACCACCGCGGTCTTCACGAGGCCGGGCCTCGTTGACCGTCAGAGGCCGTCCCTTGAACGGACTGCCGTTGAGGCCGTCGATGGCCCGCTGGGCCTCTTCGTCATTGTCCATCTCGACGAAACCGAAACCGCGCGAGCGGCCCGTTTCGCGATCGGTCATCACCTGCGCACGCGCGACTGCGCCATACTGCTGAAACAGGTTCAGCAGGTC
>JBBSDR010001273.1:0-2975 GCA_038240465.1 Gemmatales bacterium | reverse complement strand
GTCACCGGACGCCCCTTTGTTCCAATGCCACTTGATAACTTCCGGGCCTCGTTTGCGACTGGTTTTCCCTTCGTCATTGGTCCAATTTCCGGTGGACGTTCGGGAACATAGATGTAGCCATGATGTCAATAATACTTCGCCTTCAATTCTACACCTGTTTCCCGACAACGAGTACCTCCATGACCTTGCTTGAATTCAATGGCTTGGCTTTGAACAGGTGTTTCGTTCCACCTTTCACGGTGTCCGAAAGTGAGTGGGTTCATGTCGCTGCGCACATCCTCCCACCTGAAGATACTGCCTACCTTTTTGACTTGTTAGCAAGGCGAGTTCAGCATGAGTCGGTCTTTTTCCACCAACGCGTTTCCGTCGCGAGTGCGAGGACCGAATATGGCCGATGGCTTCGAAAGACAGTTCAATCTTATGTTGAGAGTGTACTTGCTGAACACCGCGGAGAAGCTGTCGCGATTATTGAGAGTTTAGGACTCAATCCGAAGGAAATCCTTGGAAGATATGCGGGAACGCCCAAGATGCTGATCGAACTAAAGCTTGCGTTTCGTTTAGGTAAGATAGTCGTGTTTGATGATGGTTTTTCCCCAGCTGACAACGATCAAATCAGTAAAGTTGTGAAGGAACACTTGGATCAATCGGCAGTACTGCAAGTCCATTTTGCTTGTCTTTCGCCGCATGGAGCAGCCAATGAGAAATGGGTTGAGGTCACTCCAAGCATCGAAGGCTGATCGCTTGCTATTACTCCGGCGAGTAATTTGATCACGCGCTGAGTTTCATCGTGTGTTGGGCACAGGGATGAAGGAAGTAATTCATGACGCGCCGGGGCAAGTGCAGCAGCTCCTACATGAAGGGCTACAGCCGCGAGCGCTCCTCCGTCCGCCTGTGCGGAGCCCCGCCGCGTTCACCGCTAGCAAAGCCTGTGCCATCACCGTCGGAGTTGCGGAGAGCCTTTGGAGGGCGCCGGCGCTAACGGTGCCCCCGAGCAAGAAGTGGTTTGCAGTGTCGTAGGCGAACGTGAGCTTGGTCCACAGCTGGGCGGCATAGCACTGGCCTGCGTGCCAGAAAAAGTAGCGGGAGGTGTGGCGGTTGTGCATGCTGGTCGCCTCCACGGCGCAGGTGAGTTTATTCGCAAGAGCTTACTTCGGCAAAGCCCAAACCCGTACGACTCGATCGTAGCTCACCGCTACGGCTCGAGTGCCGTCCGGTGTGAGGGCGACGCTGGTGACGTGCCCAGTATTCACCTCGTCGAAAGAGGCGATTTCCTTCCCGCTCGGGAGCTGCCACATCTTGACGCCGAACAGCCCGCAGGCCAGCGCGCTCTTCCCGTCGGGTGTGAAAGCCACGGCGCCGGGGTGAAACGCTTGGTGGGTGAACAGGACGCGTACTTCCTGCTTCGTCTTGAGGTTCCACAGCTTGACCGTCTTGTCCCAACTACCGGACAGGAGCTGAAGGTTATCCGGCGAGAGGGCGACGGCGGTCACTGCGTTCGTGTGGCCCTTGAGGCAACACAACTCCTGCCCAGCCTGGATACTCCAGACGCGGATCGTGTTGTGGTCGGGCGTCTTCCCGATGCCCCCGCTCCCCGAGACGGCGAGCCGGCCATCCCTGGAGAATCGGACGACCCGCACCGGGTCCGAGTGGTTGGAGAAGGTTCGCAGCAGGTTCCCCGTCCCCACCTCGTACAGGTGCAGGCGGCCGTCCCCCAGGCCGGCGAGGGCGAACTTGCCGTCTGGCGAGAAGGTAAGTGCCTCGACGCGGTTCAGCTTCTTGTTGACCGCGGGCGGCAGATCGAACTGGCGCAGCTCCTTCGCGGCATTCACGTGCCAGAGCCTTACTTTCTGATCCGAGGCACATGCCAGGATGTGATTGTTGTCCGGCGCGATCGCCCAGATGCCGTCGCCGTGCGAGTTTAGCAACGCCGGGAAAATGCCGTTCTGCACCTCCAGGGATCCAATTGCCTTGTTGCTCTCCACGTCCCAGAGGGTCACTTTCCCTTCCTTGCTGCGGTACAGGACGGCCCCCCCGTTTTCGCTCACGATCGCGGTCGCGAAGGAGTCCGTGTAGCCCTCCACCCGCTTGATCAGGCCCACCTCGACCTTGGGCTTGGCCGCCGCGACCACCGACTTGCGCGAATCGACATCCCAGAGCCAGACCGTAGCGTCGCCGCCGCCAGAGGCCGCGGCCTTGCCGTCCGGGGAGAAGGCGACGGCATTGACCTGGTTGGTGTGCCCCTCAAACCGGCACAGTTCCTTGCCTGTCTTCAGGTCCCACAGCCGAACGGTCTGGTCTGTACTACCCGTCAGGGCTAGGGTACCGTCGGGTGAAAGGGCGACCGCAGTGACCCAGCCGGTGTGCCCGACGAGCACGTGAAGCCGCGTCCGGGTCGTCAAATCCCACAGCCGGGCGGTCTTGTCCATCGACCCGGAGAGGAGCAGTTTGCCATCCCTGGAGAAAGCCAGCCGCCGCACTCCGGCGGAGTGGCCCTGCAGGTACTCCTCAGAGCCTTTGCCGTGGAAGGACCACAGTAGGATCTTGCCGGAATCCGCCCCGCAGGCGATCAACTTCCCGTCCGGCCCTACGACGGCCTCGTACGCGCCGGCGAACTTGGTCCAGACCATCTGTTGGCCGACTTTATTCTCTTTCCACGGGAAGACCGTCATGTGGCAGGCCCCGTCCCTGGTCATGGCGACGGCCCCCTGGTCCTTCCCGACCGCGGTGATGCGGATGCCCCAATCCGCGAGCGGCCCGCCGAACGTCTGACCGGCCACGTACTTGAACGTCTTGAAGTCCCAGGCCCCGATGCCATTCTGCGCGGTGGTGAAGACGACCTCGCCGCCCGGAGGTACACCGACATCAAAAACGGCGAAAGGGGTCTTGATCTGCCGTTCTTCCTTGCCAGTCTTGACATCCCACAAGCGAGCCGTTGTGTCATCGCTGCCTGAGAGAACGTACTTGCCATCCGGGGT
>JBBSDR010001272.1:0-2975 GCA_038240465.1 Gemmatales bacterium | reverse complement strand
GGACAAGCCGGGCGGCGGCGACAGAGCTTCGCTGATTCACTTTCATGCCGGGGTAATAGCGGGTTGTCAGGCGATCCGATCCAGCCACTCCAGGCGGGGTGACATGTCCCCAAGTTCGAGGCGAAGGCGGTCGATTTCCTCCTCCTGCTCGATGATGAATTTCAGCAACTCGAACCGAGACTTGTTACTGTGTTCGCACTCAGGTACTTGACCCCTTCGACAACCGCGACCATACTGGCATCATGGCCAGAGAATGCCGAGCCGCTTCTTCTGCAACCCCAGATGCGCCTCCTTCGGCCCACCGTCCAGCCGCAACGCCTTCTTGAAGTGAAGGAAGACTTGCCATGACACACACATCGGCCACCGCGAAAGTCAACTTCTTGGCCGCGCTTGCCTTCTTACCCGTGCTGGTGCTCCTGGCTGGAAAAGCCTCGGCGGCGCCACCTCCCGCCATTGACGTCGTGGCGCCGTTTCCGGGGGCTTCGGTGGAGGAGGTAGAGCGTCAGGTGACCGTTCCCCTGGAAGTGGCCCTGGCCGGAATGCGCGGGCTGGAGCACCTGCGCACCCAGTCCAAATTCGGCCAGTCCCTGGTTCGCGTCCACTTCAAGAAGAACATCGAACTGGCATCGGCCCGACAACAAGTCATCAACCGTCTGCAAACTCTCCAAACTCTGCCCGTCGGCGTTGTCCCCCAAGTTGCCGCAGTGCCGGCCGGTGTGCTTGTTCGCTACACCCTCAGCAACCCTCGCAATGCCGACGGTAGCCCCCACTACACTATTGGCGATCTTACAACGCTTCAGGATTGGGTCCTGGAGCGTGAGTTTCGCCGTGTCCCTCGTGTTGTTGATGCGGTCGGATTTGGCGGTGCAACCCGCCGTTACGAGATCTACCCCGACCCTGACCGCCTCAAACGCTACGGCATCACCCTGCAACAGCTAGAAAGTACCATCGCCAAAGGGAACACGGACGTGGGCGGCGATCTCCTGGGGCCTGGAGGCGATCCGCTCGTCCGCAGCGTGAGACTCTTGGGTGGAGGCCGCAACCCTTTGGGCGAGGCGATGGGAAAGAAGAATCCGCGTGCGGCGGCGGCCCATCTACGGGCCGAGGAGGCACGGCGGCTGAGCGAGATCCGGCAACTCGTGATTGCCGAAGTCAAAAACGTGCCGATCCTCGTCGAGGATGCAGTCGAGGGAGGCCGGCTCAAGGGCGATGACCCCTCCCGGCAAGGAGTGATCGTTGGGCAACAGCCTTCTCGGGGCCGGGTCGGCTTCAGCGGTACCCACACGGATGAGAAGGAGCGGGTGCTCTGGGAGGATGAAGACGACCGCGTGGCGGGCGCCGTGATGCTGCGTCAGGGCGAAGACGCCAGGATCGCCCTGGCGGATGTCAAAGCCAAGATCAAGGAGTTGAATGAGACGGCGGGTCGTCTTCTGCCTGGCGTCCGCATCGAGATTCACGACGAGGGTGCCGACCTGGGACTGCCGGGCAATTCCGGCCACACCTGGATACAGGGCTACCTGCCGGGCAACACCAGGCTGGACCAGGCCAGGAGCATGGCCGGGAAGGTCCGCGAGTTGTTGCGCGGCCATGCGGAGGTGAAAACGGTCGTCTCCATGGTCGGCGGGACGGAAAACGAATCAGTTCCGGACCGGTTCAACCGCGTGGCGTTCATTGTGGCCTTCAAGCCCCGAAAGGACTGGCCAGAAGCGCTAAGGCAGGAACTGAGTGGCAAACTCGCCGGAGTTGACTGGACGTTTTCCGCGACCTGCCGGGACGGTTTCACCGAGGCGTTCACGGCGGCACCGGGCGAGGGTATGCTCAAGATCCACGGACACGACCTGGAGCAACTTCAACTTCTCGCCGAAAAGGCCAGGCAGGTGCTGGCGGGGTTGGCGGGCGTGGACGGCGTCCGCACCCTTTCCCTTGCAGGGCCGGAACAACTGGACTTCCGTGTGGATGTCACGAGGTGTGCCAAGTTGGGCATCCGCACGATCGAGGTCAACCGGACGATCGCAATGGCGCTGGACGGCAAACCGATCTCTCAGATGGTCGAGGGTGAAAGGCTTTCTTCCATTGTGCTTCGCTGGCGGACACGAGACGCGAGTGGCATCCTCGATCTTCCGGTCGATCCTGGCGCCGATGCGCCCCGGCTTCGTCTCCGCGATCTGGTCACGCCGCTGGACAAGGAGGGCAAACCCGATCCGAAGGGACACTTTCCGCGGGCCGGCGTGGCCGTCATCTATCGCGAGGATGGCAAGCGAATGATCGCTGTGTCCTACGGTTTCCGAGGCCAGGACGAAAACACCATCCGTGCGGAAGCGAAGAAAAAGATCGAGCACCTCTTCAAAGCCCCTTACCGAGCCGAATGGGGTGATCGGTAATCAACCAGGCCACAAGGCCGTGTTGACTCCACCCTGGAATCGGCAGGGCGTACTGCTCAGCGAACTCCCGGTAGCCCGTTAGCTCAGCACAGCCGTATCCGGTAGTTGCTCAAGCGCAGGAGTGACGAAGATGCCCGAACCGCCACCCACAGATGACAATCCTGTCGCTGCCTTTGTTGTCGGAGTGATCTACTTGACATTCTGCTCTGCAGCCGGAAGTGGATTATTCCTGTTCTGGCATCCTGAGTCCATCTACTGCCGGGCGGCACTCGCCGTGGGTGCGACGGTCGGCCTGATTGTCGCCCTGGCTGCTCGGATCAAAGACCCCGCCAAACAGCCTATCCGCTGGGGCTTGTTGTGGCTTGCCATCGGATTTGTCAGTGGTCCCTGCTTGGTCTTCGGGACAGCGTGGCTGTTGTTCAGATGATAGCGAGCGTGATTGCCGGACATCCTTTCCGTTACTCGCATTCACCCAAGGCTTGACCAGTCGAATATGGCGTGGGACAAGCTTCCCAAAATGATCGCGGCGATCCCTTCACGCGCGGAGATTACCTGATGCCGGAATCGCTGCAAGACCCGATCCTGGGCTATCTC
>JBBSDR010001271.1:0-2976 GCA_038240465.1 Gemmatales bacterium | reverse complement strand
CGCTCCGTTCCGAGGACTCCGCGTCGCGGCTAACCATACCTATCTCCGCGAAAGAATCCATCCCGCGAACGCGCACATCGCCTTGACCCATCGGCGATGGTCCGCTAAGCAGTGCGGTCCCGCGAACGGCGCGGATCGTTCTCTGACCCGGGATGGGGAGCCGACTCATGCGAACTTCGCTGGCCCTGCTGCTCGCCGTGGCCCTGACGCCGCTGACACGAGCCGCTGACCTGCGCTACTTCAACGACGCGGCGCTGCACGCCGTCCAGTTCATGGACGACGGTCTGGAAGGGTGGGCGGCCGGCGACGAAGGCGCTATCTGGCACAGCATCGACGGCGGCAAAAGCTGGGATCGCCAGCCGACCGGCGTCCGCGCCTCGCTGCGCTCCCTGCACTTCGTCAACCCCCTCGTCGGCTGGGCGGCCGGCCGCGAGGAACTGCCCCTCGGCGCCGGCAGCAGCGGCATCATTCTCGTCACCCTCGACGGCGGTGAGAGCTGGCATCGGCGCACCCTGAACGCCATGCCCGGTCTGCATCTCATCCACTTTGTCAACGAAAAGGTCGGCTACGTCGCCGGTGAGGGGACCGATCAGTACCCGAGCGGTGTCCTTGTCACGAAGGACAGCGGCAAGACCTGGAACCCCGTTCCCGGCCCGCGCTGTCCCGGCTGGTCGGCGGCCTCCTTCACCGACGAGGACAACGGCGCTCTCGTCGGCAACTGGAATCGCCTCGCCAGTCTGCGCCGCGGCCAGGTCATCCCGGCGGTCGTCGATTCGCTCGGCGGCCGCAACGTCTGCAGCCTTTACGCACCCAAAGCGAAGGGGACTCGCAGTGTCGCCGTCGGCCAGGGTGGACTCATCCTGCTCAGCGACGACAGCGGCGCGAAATGGAGCTTTCCCGAACTGCTGCTGCCTCAGGAAGTGCTTTCCTGCTGGGACTTCCATGCCGTCCACGGTGCCGGCAAGCATGTCTGGGCGGCGGGCCGACCCGGCTCGATCCTGCTGCACAGCGGCGACGGCGGCCAGACCTGGAGCATGCAGAACACCGGCCAGCCGTTGCCTCTGCATGGCCTCTTCTTTCACGACGAAAAGAACGGCTGGGCCGTCGGCGAACTGGGCCTGATCCTGAACACGCGCGACGGCGGCCAGACCTGGCGCGTCCAGCAGCAGGGCGGCAAGCGCACGGCCATGCTGTTCGTCCATGCTCATTCGACGGGCCTTCCCGCCGACGTCGTCGCTCGACTGGGTGACGAAGGCTACCTGAGCGCTGCCATCCGCGTCATCACGGCCGATCCATCGACCGCTCCGTTCCGCCGGTCCACCGAGGACGACCGACTGGCGGCGGCGATGCGGTTGGCCGGCGGCGCCGCGGGCGAATCGCTGTGGCAGTTGCCCTTGCCGGCTCACCTGGGCTGCGAAGCGCGCGACAGCATCGTCAAGTTCTGGGACGATCTGCACGGCGGCAAGGCCAGCGAGCAGGTGCTGCGGCAACTGGTGCTGGCCCTGCGGCTCTGGCGGCCCGACGTCATCCTGTGCGATCCGGCCGACTCGAAGGCTGCCGGCGAGGCGGCCGAGATTCTCGTCACGGAAGTGATGAAGGAGGCGTTCAAGCGGGCGGCCGATCCGAAAGCCTTTCCCGAGCAACTGACCCAACTCGGCCTGCACGAGTGGAAGGCCGCCAAGCTCTACGCCCTCGCCGCCGACGGTACGCCCGGCGCGGTTGTCCTCAACCATTCGGACATTCGCGCCCGCTTGCAGGGAACGCCGCGCGACTTCGCCGTCCCCGCCGCCGGTCTCCTGGCCGGACGGGCTGTTGTCCTGCCGCGCAAGCGGTCCTTCCAGTTGCTGGCCAGCAACCTGGACGGCGCCGAGAAGCATCAATCGCTGTTCGAGGGCGTGCCAGCCTCGGCGATCGGGGATGGCCGGCGGGCGCTGCCCGCGGTCGAAGAAATGACGTTCGACATGGTGAAAGCGATTCGCGCCCAGGCCAGCTTGCAAGCCCTCATCGAGGCGCCGCCGTCGAACCTGAATAATCCGGATCGGCTGATGGGCGCTCTGCCTTCGATGCTCGAGCAGATGCCCGACATGCAAGGCGCGGTGGCCGCTCACGCCGTCGCCAGCCAGATGGTGCGGTTCGGGCAGTGGAACCTGGCCCGCGAGGTGTTTTTGCAGATGGTCGAGCGCTACCCGATGCACCCGCTGACGGCCGACGCTTATCGCTGGCTGCTCAAGTACAACAGCAGCAGTGAGGCACGCCACCGCGAGGCCCTGGGGCAGTTCCTGCTCACGGCCAACCTGCGTTTCGCCGCCCCCCAGGGCATGTCGGTCAAGCAAAATGTGATCGTCTCGCCAGCGCGAGACAAGACGGGTAAGCCGGACAAGGGCAAGGACGACAGGAACAAGGCGGGCAAAACCGGGCTGCCGGAAGTGCCGATGCCAGCCACGGTCCTCAAGGGAAAACCGCCTGCCTGGCAGGCAACGAGCGACGAGCGAAGCCTGTCGGCTTCGGGCGAGGGCGTGGCGCGCGGACACAAAAGCGCTCTGGAGTTGGAGAAGCAGTTGATCGGCTTCGGCCCGCTGCTGGCGGAGGACCCGGCGCTGCAGTTCTGCCTTCACGCCGCCCGGCGCAACACCGGCGACCTGGAGACGTCGCGCAAGTGGTTCATGGATTTCCTGAACCGCCAGCCGGCCGGACCGTGGCGCGATGCGGCGGCTGCGGAGTTGTGGCTGGGACGCCGCGAGGGACAGTGTCCCAAGCCGATCCTGGTCTGCCGCCAGACGGAGACCAGGCCGTTTCTCGATGGCAAGTTCGACGACCGCTGCTGGCAGGAGCAGATGCCGGCCCCTTTGAAGGATGCGGCCGGCACGACGGCGAAGGCAGCGCCGACGAAGGTGATGCTGGCCTATGACAGCGAATTCCTCTACCTTGCCCTGCGCTGCGAGCATCCGGCCAGGAAGCCCGTACCGCCGGTGAAGG
>JBBSDR010001270.1:0-2976 GCA_038240465.1 Gemmatales bacterium | reverse complement strand
GTCTCCCAGAAGGACATGGCAGCACCGAGCAGCATTGCGCTTACTTCTGACGGCAAGTGGCTCGCGACCCTGGAGGATAGCCGGCTGCAGTTATGGGATGTGACGGCGCCGAAGCAGAGCAAGGCGCGGGTGCCGCTGGGCAGGGCAAGACACGACGGGAATATCGTCTTCAGCGCTGACGGCAAGTTGCTGGCCGCTCCCGAGGAGCATCGGATTGTCCTGATCGAAGTCGAGAAGGCGATCGGAGGAGCTGAGGTGGTTGCGGGCGGTGCGCCGCTCCAGCCGCGCGACGCGTTCAAGATCGGTAGGGGACCGCTTCGGTCTCTGCTCGTCGCGGCCGACGGCAAGCACCTTGTGGCTTCCTGGACACAGATGAACATGGGCAAGACGACGCTGGTCGTCGCTCTCTGGCAGGCGAGCGGCAAGCAGGTGGCCTTCTCGTTCCCGGAAGGTTTCAACCCGGCACCGGGTTCGCTGACTTTCAGCGAGGATGGCAAGCAACTCTACATGCTGGGCCGGACGGAAATCCTCGTCTGGGACGTGACCGGAGGCAAACCGGTCGCAACGGTGAAACTGCCGAAGGACCGCATCCTCGGCGCGCGATCTCTTTCCGTATCGCCGGACGGCAAATGGCTGGCGGTCATGCGGGCGCGCGACGTGATGCTCTGGCCCGCCGACAAGCCTGATGATGTGAAGACAATCGATTCAAACATCTCGTTGCGCGCGGTCGTCTTCGGCCCGAAGGAGGGCCAGGTGACGCTGGTCAGCGATGGCGACAAGCTGCTGCATCGCGTTCATGAAGTCGCGACGGGCAAGCAACTCCAGCAGCGTGAGGGACCGCTAAAGGAAGTGGGCCAGCAGGTTCTCCTGGCAGATGGGCGCTGGATGGTGCTGGTTGGTCTGGATCGATCGATGACCGTGTGGGATGGTGCGACGAACACGACCTGGACCTTTCCGCCGCACACGTTTGTTGGTCTGCCCATGCGTGCCGCCATCTCGGCGGACGGCAAGCGAGCGGCGCTGACCGAGATCGATGGCCACGTCATGCTGCTGGACCTGGAGACGCAGAAGAAGTTGAACCGCGTCAGGCTGCACGGCGGGCCTATCGCGGCCCTGGTCTGGACGCCGGACGGCAAGCAGTTGCTGACGAGCGCCAGCGGCGAGGGGGAGATTCGCCGCTGGGACAGCGCGACGTTGGAGAAGCCGGCGAAGTGAACGATGGACGCGTGGCGAGCAGCGCGGAGCGCACTCCAACGTGCGCCTGTCCGCTATAATCTTCCGCGTGGAAGCTCACCCTGGATACCCCTCGCGGAAGGAACAACGTCAATGTCACAGGACCTCTTCAATCTCAGCGGCAAGGTCGCTCTCATCACTGGCGGCAGCAAGGGACTCGGCAAGTCGATGGCGCGCGGACTCGCCCAGGCCGGGGCCGATATCATCATCTCCAGCCGCACCGAAGGCGACCTGCGCCGCGCGCTCGACGAAATCCTCAGCGGCACCGGCCGGAAGGGCAAGTACATCGTCGCCGACATGGCCAATCGCGCGGACGTCAAGCGGCTGGCGGCAGCAAGCCTCGATGCGATGGGCCGGGTCGATATCCTCGTCAACAACGCCGGCACCAACAAGCCGCAGCCCATCGACCAGATCGACGACGAAACCTGGGACAACGTCGTCGAGATCAACCTGTCCTCCGTCATGGCCCTGACGCGCGCCCTTGTGCCGCAGATGAAGGAGCGTCGCTGGGGACGCATCATTCATATCTCGTCCGTGATGGGCTTTTTGTCGAAGGAGAAACGCAACGTCTATTCGGCGACGAAGTCGGCGCTGCTCGGGTTGGCGCGGGCCAACGCGCTCGACCTGGGGCCGTTCGGCATCACCGTCAACTGCATCGCGCCGGGGCCGTTCCTGACCGACCTGCCGATGGGCATCCTGTCGGAGGCCGAGAAAAAGGCATTCTCGGATCACACGGCGCTGGGCCGCTGGGGACAGCCCGACGAGTTGATGGGGCCGATCCTGATGATGGCCAGCGACGCCGGCAGTTACATCACCGGCCAGACGCTCATCGTCGATGGCGGCTTCATGGTGCGCTGAATGTCTTGCCGCGTGCGGCTTAGCGGGTGCAACTGCAACAAGATCAGCGGTTGGACCCGCTAAGCCGCAAGCGGCAAGACGTCGCTGTCATTTCTCCACAACTTCGGACGTATCAAGGGGTGTACTCCTCGGAGGGATCCCTCATGTTCCGCGCCATTCGGCGTCTGTCGCGCCGTCTTTTCCAGCCCATCGCGTTCCTGTTCCGGCTGCTGCCAGCGCCGTTCGTGCTGTCGGTCCGGTCGCGGCGCGCGTCCGTCCGCTTGTTCTGCTCGTCAATCGTCCTGCTGCTGCTCAACGGCCACATTCGCCAGCGGCTCGAACTCGATGAACCGCTCTGCGCCATTTGGGCGTGGCTGATCGATTACTGGCGCGGGCTGCTTTGGTTTCTCGACCGCGCTCCCGTTCTTATCGAACTGCTGGCGTTTGCCGTGGGCTTGCTCGCGGTCATCGTCGGCTGCTGGCTCATCGCGCTCTACCTGAAGCTCTCGCGCAATTACCTGAATGCCTTCACGGTGGCGCGGGTCGCCCTGAACTTCGGCATGAAACGGTCGGCCGAGACCCTGTATTCCTTGCTGCTGTCGCTGCCAAGCGCCATCGCCCTGAGCATCGCCTGGTCCGGCCCGGCATCGCTGATCGCGCTTGGTTATGCGCTGTTCATCCTGTGGATGCTGCACGTCTCGCTGAGCGACAAACGAGTGCAGAACGCGGTCGCCGACTTCGCGCGCATGCAGGGCAGTCTCGGTGGACATCCTGAGCGCATCCTGCCGTTCCCGGTCGTCGATGACGCGGACCACGTTCCTGTTGCGGCCGAATCCGCGCCCGATCGCGAATGATCTGTCATCTGCCCTCTGAACTGAGCGTTTATGAGGGCATGAGGGAGGAACG
>JBBSDR010001269.1:0-2978 GCA_038240465.1 Gemmatales bacterium | reverse complement strand
CGCTGACGCTGACCGGCTCGCCCCAAAAATTTCCCAGGCGGCAAAGTCGGCTTCATCCTCATTACCGATAAAGTCGATACTTTTTCCATCGTCATTGTCGTATGGTCGATTTTCTCACTCGAAGCCCGGAGTCCGCGATGCGTCTTCGCTCTGCCCATGTGCGATCGATCTGTTTGGGGGCCGTTCTGACCCTGCTGTTGAGTTCTTGCAAATCAATCCCGCTGGATCTGGGGACCGGCGTCGAGGACGAGTGCAAGCCCTGCACGAAGGTCGAGACTAATCCGACGATGCACGCGCTGGCGTGCGATCTGGACTGTCTGGAGAAGCACATCGACAAGTACGGCAGCGTGGTGGCCAAGCAGCCCGATATCTGGGGACAGGCCCGTCTGACGAAGTATCGGGATGAATTCGAGAAGGAGATGTTCAAGGATTTCCCGAATTTCAAGGAGTCGCTGCAAGGCTCGGTAAATCGAAGCGATCAGTCCTACCTCGCCAACGCGACGGCGATCTCGGCGGCGATCAGCGGACAACAAGCCGGGGCAATCCCACCTCCCCGCGTCCTGGTCCAGAACAGCACGGCGCAGGGTACGACAGCGGTGTCGCCCTCGCCGATTGCGGTCCCGGACGCGACCCCCAACTCGGCCGTGTTTGCGGGCTTCGACTCCATCACGCGAAATCCGACTCGTGGTCCTTTGAACATCGGCTTCGCCTCGATGGCGACAGGCGGCATCTCGCTGGAGCCAACGATCGTTCTCGACCAGAAAGCCCGTTATCTCGACCACCTGAACCAGATTCGCCGCAACAACGAAGGCGATGATACCCTCGACTCGCCAGGTTACTCGCTGAACCTGGTGCGTGTGCCTATCTCGGTGCTGCCGGGCAAGTGTACGCAGAAAGGTTACGGCGCGGAAATCACCATGACGCTGACACCATACATCAGCGAGGATTTGTTGCCCACAACGTTTCGCAACCTGGTTCTCAATGACCTCTCCGATCACATCGGCATCACCTTGACCAACTTTCTGAATGACAAGGAGAACGTCAAGAAATATATGACCCCAGAAATGCACTTCACTATCAACGAAGAACCTCAAGAAATCCAAACTGATGCGCCAAACTTAAAGCCGCAGGATCGCATGGCGATGCAGAATAAGATTGCGATGCAGAAGGAGATCGCCCAGGCCCTGAGCAAGAACCTCCCTTCCATCCCGAAGGTGGGTGACGCCAATCTCCGTAACGCGCTATTTCCCTTCCCACCCACACAGTTCCCCGATGTCTACGGCTTCGATTTCGCCTACCACATCGCGTATGATGCATACTCCGCTCTCCACGATAAATACGCGAAAACGGAGGTTTTGCACTTGCCCGACGTGCAATCGTATCTCGAAGAGGAGATGGGAGGAGCGTACAACTTCCTGACGACGCCCTCCAACCTGGATCTCTGGGAGTACTGCGACGAAAGCCTCGCTCACTCCATCCACTCGCGCAACCTGTTGGAACTGGAAAAACGGCGGACGGCATTTCAAAAAACCGTTCTCGACAGGCATCTCCCCAAGGCCGGTACAACTGACCTGGATCACCCCGTTCATTCGACCACGGCCGCCCTGGCCTGGGCCATCCTGTGCGACTCGGCCCTGCTCAACGAACGGCTGATCCAGGACATCCGCGAGGCGGCTTCGGCCAAGGGGTGTCCGCCTCAGAACGCCGAACACCTACGGTTCTGCTTGCCTGATCCGGATGCAAACGCGCGTCACGTCTTCAACGAATATGTCCGCTGCCGCTGGCCGATCCACGTCTTCGCCCTCGATCCGTACACCCAGGACCAGAACCTTGCCGAGGCATACAGCCGGCGACAGGAAATGCAGCTGGCCCTGTCGCTCGCCTTCGCCAGCGGCAACATGAGCGCCCGCAACATGACCCGCTACGCCCGCCGTCTCGAAGAGGACATGGAGACCATCAGCATCAACCGCACTCAGGTCGGCTTTTCGCACGGCGAGGATACGTTCGGCTGGCGTTTCTATCCGCGGTTTCAGACGCCGGAATTCGAGAGCAACTTCGTTTCGCTCTTCCGCGATCAGTTGATCGGCGGCCCGAGCAAGAACGCCGAGATTCGGCAAATGCGCCTCGAACCCGGCATTCGCGAAGGCGTCGCGATTGTTCTGATGCCCTCGTTCGTTCCCTATGTCACCTGCGAAGCCAGCAGCAACTGGTTCAAGCTGACCAATCCCAAATGCAAAGAATTCACGCTGAGCCAGGCAGTCCGTCTGGGTCGTGTGGTCAAGAGCGTGCAGAATTCTTCGGCCAACATCACGAACGCCAACTGCTATCGCGACGGCGATCTGGCCCGGCTGATGGCGAAAGCCAAGCAGTTGGAAGCGCGGCTGCCGCTGCAAAATATGATGGTGCAGGTGCCTTATGAGAACACCCTGGGCGGCTTCGAGATGTTCAACACCGGCATCACCGATCTGGCTCCCGAACTTCGCGGCTGGTATGGCGGGCCAGGTATCAATCCCAGTGGCGACACCCAGTTGTTCCTCGTCGGCGATCACTTCAGCGTCCATCACACCAAGGTCACCGCCGGGGGCAAGGATGTCGATTTTGAGTTGATCAGCCGCCAGGTCATGCGCGTGACCATTCCCAAGGGGGCGCTTGTAAGTACACGCGAGACGGCTCCCCCGGCGGACGATCCGGCCAAGCCGAAGACCCCGCCGGCGCCAGTTCCGGCCGATCCGTGCGTCTCGGACCCAACGGTTGCTGCCAGCAGCGAGAAACCGAAAAGTACATCCTTCAAGTATGTCGTCGTCCACATCGCCACTCCTTATGGCGTGAGCGCCAACCTGGACATCGAGGTGGCCGAGCCTCCGGATGCCTCTTCCGCCAGCCCCGCTCCAACGGACAAAAAGACCGGGCTGACCTGGAATCAAGACAGTATCGAGATCGTCTACCAATCTGCGCCGGGCCTTGGGGGCATCGGCGCG
>JBBSDR010001268.1:0-2980 GCA_038240465.1 Gemmatales bacterium | reverse complement strand
CGTGCCTAAGACGCAGGGTAAACCTTCACTTGCGAGTTTGCCTAAGCGACGAACGGCGCCCAGGTCTTCGATCGCCGCCATGTTTTGGCCTTGATGCGTTCGCAACATGGCCCGGCTGATCAGAGCGTCTCGTGCCTGCCAGGTACACTGTGTGGCGTAGAGATTCGAGCCGCAAATAGTTTCGCCCACCGTCGGCACATAGAATTTCGGTTGGTGCGAAGCGGCAATCACTCGTTCCAGCGGCTGCTGATTTTGCTCCAGCCACAGGGCTACCAGCGGAAACTCATTCTCGCTCCAGGGACGGTTTTGCGCCTCGACAAACATGTCGTTCAAAACGTCCGGTAGAGGCGGCGCTTCGGATTGCGCGTGCTCCTGGCTGAATTCGCGCTCCGTCAGGAAATCCGCTCGGGTTGCAGACAGAGTTTGAATCCCGAGTTGCATGAAAAACTCGTTTCGATCCTCCGCGCGATGCATTACCCACATCTTTCCAGCCGGCGTTAGCACAATAACTCGTTCCCATGCTTCGCGTGGGAATGCCGTCCTGGACGCTCCGCGTTCGTATTTGTGCCGCGCCGGGACGACGCGGAGCGTCGAAGAGTGCTCCTGTAATTGCATCGAATCAGCGAGGTGCGAGTCCTTGCCGGGGTGTTCTGGCACCCTGTAACCGAAGGTAACTGCGTCGCCGCGAGGCGGGGTGGAGAGCAACCGGAGGTGAACGATCAGTCCGTAACGAAAGTAAACTCGATTCGGCCGACTGTCGCGGCGAGCCTGCTCTTCGATGGCGAAGCCCAAGTGACGCACGGCCCCTAAAACGGGTGGCCATGGCAACGTGGTCCGGTAAGCCCGACGCGCGAAACCCCAGAAAGGCGTCGGGGCGGCAGCAGGTGGTTGGAGACGGAATGATCGGAAGGTTTGGTGACAAAACACAGGGAGACCTGCCCGGACCCAAGCGGAGTTCACTGTCCCCAATAAGGATACGAAGAGCCGCCGGGCAGGAGTCAGAGTACCCATAGTAGCGTCGAAGCCGGGTAACTCCGGGGGAGCGAAGGGGTGCAGGAAGGTGGAGACGCGATGTCCGACACGACGGAACACACACCGGCGGCAGTGCCCGAAACGGCTAAACGCGCCGTAGAAACCTTTCTCCGCTGGGGATGGGTTGAACCGTCGGTCTGGACGGAGCGGATGTTGACGGCCCTCGACGAGGGGGTCAAAGGAGGTCTTTGGTACAGCCTGATGGACAAGGTTCATTCCGAGCGCAACCTGCGGGCGGCGTTCGCAAGAGTCGCCGCCAACGAGGGAGCGGCCGGGGTGGACCACGTCACGACGGCGATGTTCGCGGATCGACTGGACGCGGAACTGGCGAAACTCGGCGACGCCCTGCGGACGGGTGCCTACCGGCCGCAGGCGATCCGCCGCCACTACATCCCCAAACCGGGGACGCAGGGGCGACGGCCGCTGGGGATTCCAACGGTTCGCGACCGGGTGGTCCAGACGGCGCTTCGCCATGTCCTGGAACCGATCTTCGAGCGGGACTTCGCCGCGCAGAGCTACGGCTTTCGCCCCCGCAAGGGCTGCAAAGACGCGCTGCGGCGGGTGGATGAACTGCTCAAGGCCGGATACACACAGGTCGTCGACGCCGATTTGAAGAGCTACTTCGACACGATCCCGCACGACCGCTTGCTGGCGCAAGTCCGCAAGAAAGTGTCGGACGGCCGGGTGCTGACGCTGATCGAAGCGTTCCTTCACCAGGGCGTCCTGGACGGCCTGGCGGAATTGACGCCCGAGCAGGGGACGCCCCAAGGGGCGGTGATCAGCCCGCTGTTGAGCAACATCTACCTCGACCCGCTCGACCACCTGATGGCCGAGTCGGGCTGGGAAATGGTGCGCTACGCGGACGATTTCGTGATCCTGTGTCGCAGTGCGGAGGACGCGGCCCGCGCCCTGGAGGCGGTTCGGCAATGGACGGCGGCAGCCGGCCTGACGCTGCACCCCGACAAGACGCGGATCGTCGACGCGACCACCGGATACTTCGACTTCCTGGGCTACCGATTCGAGGACGGCACGCGCCGTCCCCGGCCGCAGAGCCTGGACAAGTTCAAGGACGCGGTACGCGCCAAGACGACACGGACCTCCGGCACGAGCCTCTTCACGATCATCGCGGCGCTCAACCCGACACTCCGCGGCTGGTTTGGCTACTTCAAGCACAGCCACAAGTGGACGTTCGAGCGACTCGACGGCTGGATACGCATGCGCCTGCGGAGCATCCTCCGCCGACGCATGGGGATGCAGGGTCGAGGCCGCGGCGCAGACCATCAGCGCTGGCCCAACAGCTTCTTTGAGGCGCAGGGATTGTTCAGCTTGAAGACCAACCATGCGCTCGCCCGTCAACCCTCTCGGAGGTGAACCACCGACTGGAAAGCCGGATGCGGGAGATCCGCCCGTCCGGTTTGGCGGGAGGGGGGGCCGAACTCCATTGGCCCTCCCTACCCCGATCGGCATTCCCACGGGGGACCGTGGGAACGAGTCAGAGCGAGGAGGATGATTAGGCACCTCCTTCCACAAGCTCCCTCGCCTCTGCTGCCGTCCGGACCCCGACGAGCCTCGGGGCCAGGTCCGCGAGCGCTTCGGGGGTCCAGGCGGAAAGGGCGCGGCGGGTGGGGCCGAGGTGGTCGAGGGAGACGCTGAGGGAGTCGACGCCGAACGCGGCGAGGGCGACGGCGGCGGAGGGGTCGGACGCCATCTCGCCGCAGACGGTGACGGGACGGCCGGCGCGGCGGGCGGAGGAAACCACGTCGCGGATCAGGCGGAGAAGGCCGGGGTGCAAGACGTCGTCGCGGCGGGCGCCGACGGGGTTCTCGCGGTCGAGGCCGAGGGCGGAGGCGATCAGGTCGTTCGTGCCGAGGGCGAAGAAGTCGACGCGCTCCGCCCACGTCGCCACCATCGGCGCGGCGGCGGCGACCTCGATCATGACGCCGATCGG
>JBBSDR010001267.1:0-2981 GCA_038240465.1 Gemmatales bacterium | reverse complement strand
TGAACTCATCGCCTCCAGCCGGCGAACTGCTTCACCTGCCAGCAAGCTGGCAGGGGTCGTCAAGGAACAACAGCAGGCGGCGGAGGTTAGCCGGCGAACTGTTTCATCTGCCGGACAAGCCGACAGGGGTCTGCTCCCAGGTACGTTCTCTCAGAGAGACAGCCAGCGTCAGCGTGCATTACTTTTCCAGGATGCGATAACCCAGCCTGCACAGCTCAATGAGATTCGAGGACAGCACGATCAGGACCCGGATTGCCAAAATCATCAGCCCGACGACGATCATCCTGGCCGCAGGTACGATTTAGGGGGTGGAGGAGGGTATGGAGTTCATCATTTATGAACTGAGCGACACCATCTTCGATCCGGAGACAAAAGAAGATTTGGGGCAGCTCGAACTCCACAAGGGCCGTGTCAAGGTGATTAACGCCCAGGAGAATGTCTCGCAGGCAGTCACCTTTCTCAAGAAGGTACACCATGACCCGATCTGGGGCCGCATGACGGATTCATGGCGGAGCGACAGTGGACTGGAGCAGCTTCCAATCGACCCGAAAGAGGTTACTGCCACGGCTACCGTACTGAAAGTGCGGGTCGGCGATCTGATTCGCAGTATCGATCGATAACGCATCGAACCCGCAGGTGTGCAATATGGCCCGTTCACGCAAGGAGGCATCCGCTCCACTCACCACCGCTCAGCGCCTCGGCGGGCTTATCAAGACCGCCCGCGACATCATGCGCAAGGACAAGGGACTCAACGGCGACCTCGACCGTCTGCCGATGCTCATCTGGGACAAGTTCCTCAAGTTCCTCGACGACCACGAACAGCTCCGCGAGGAACGCGCCAAACTCAAACGCGAGAAGTATCGCCCGCTGATCGAACCGCCCTATCGCTGGCGCGACTGGGCCGCCAAGGACGACGGCATCAGCGGCGACGCCCTCAAGCACTTCATCACCCAGGACGAGACCGTCCGCCCCGACGGCAGTCGCGGCCCCGGACTGCTCGCCTACCTGCGCTGCCTGCAAGGCGCAACCGGCGACGACCGCCGCGACGTGATCGCCTCTGTCTTCTCCGGCGTGGCCAACCGCATGGACAGCGGCTACCTGCTCCGCGACGTCATCAACAAGATAAACGGCATTCACTTCAACTCGACGGAGGAGATCCACACGCTCGGCCATCTCTACGAGTCAATGCTCAAGGAGATGCGCGACGCGGCCGGCGACTCGGGCGAGTTCTACACGCCGCGGGCCGTGGTCCGGTTCATGGTCGAGGCGCTGGACCCCCGGCTTGGCGAGACGGTGCTGGACCCCGCGTGCGGCACGGGCGGCTTCCTGGTCGAGGCGTACCGGCACCTGGAGAAGCAGTGTCGGACGGTGGAGGACCGGCGCAAGCTTCAGGATCGCAGCATCGTCGGCGGCGAGGCGAAAACGCTGCCGTTCATGCTCTGCCAGATGAACCTGCTGCTGCACGGCCTGGAGTCGCCGCCGATCGCCCGGGCCAACAGCCTGGCCCAGAAGTTGACCGACGTCACCGACCGCGACCGTGTGGACGTGATCCTGACAAACCCGCCCTTTGGCGGTGAGGAGGAGCGCGGCATCCTCGGCAACTTCCCCGACGACAAGCAAACCGCCGAGACGGCCCTACTCTTCTTGCAGCTCATCATGCGCAAGTTGCGGGCGACGCCGAAGCCGGGCCGGGCCGCGGTGGTCGTACCCAACGGCACGCTGTTTGGCGATGGCGTCTGCGCCCGGATCAAGCAGGAGTTGCTGAAAAGGGGAAGGGGTCACACCACGAACATCTTCGGCTTCTGGAGACCTTCGCTCTGGACACGTTCGGGGGTTTGACCCCTTATTCGGGTCTTATTCGGGTTGTTGCGGTCAGGGATTGGCATGAAAAAAGGCGAGCGTCGAGGCGTCAGGCCGATGTGTGCAGAAACCCACGTCAGGCTTACGCCTCGACGCTCGCCCCGACGCCTGATTCCGTTACAATAATGATTTGTTCGGATTCTCAGATGGTCAGGGAGGAGGTCGTTCGTGGCTGATCCCATTCAACCATTCGCTCGGGCGCTCTCGTTGTGCGACTACGTTATCGGCTATACTACGGGTGGCTTTGGAGCGAACGGGAAAACGGACCTGTACGGGCTGTTCAACGCTATTCGACCAGCGGCATACCCGCACACGCAGGGGTTCTTCTGTGTCTTTGCTCAACTGTGCGGCGGGTTGGGTCAGGTCCCCTTCGTCATTGACCTGGTGTACCGGCCCCGAGACGTGCTGGTCCAGACCACGAACTTGAACATCCTCAATTTTCCCAGTCGAGACGTGATTGTGCAGATGAAGATGGAGATTCGCGGCTGGACCTTCGCTTTACCGGGCGAGTACCTCGTCCAACTCGTATGCGATAACAAGTGGGTGGCGGATACGCCGTTACTACTGCTTGAGCTGGAGGACGACGATGAGTGAGAAGAAACTACTTCCGTTGCCCGAGACCACGACTTCCGGGGTTGTGCCCCTTCAAGAGTTCGTCAGTGAGGCCGTCGTGGTGCCGCCGGAGACCCCCGCACGGGTACGCAGGGCGGAGTTTGGCGCGGGAAATGGTGTTGGGAGTCGTCCCCTCGCCGGCCGTGCGGAAACCGCGGAGAATGTCTCTGGAACCGATGTCAATTCAGATTGAACATCGACGCCCTCGAAGGATTCGCCCGCCGAACCGCGAAGGAGCGACCCACTCACACCCTGGAATGCCTCAATTGCATGCTGGGGCTTCCACCCGGTGGTGGCGTCCGTCGAGACGTTGCGCTCGCCCGGTTCGACCTGGCTCAGGTCAGCATCTCTGAAGAAACCATTCGGCTGGGGGCGTTCTGATCGTAGCCGCAAGCGGCCTCGCTTGCTGGCTTCTGGCGCTGTCCACCGAGCAAGCAATCTCACGCATAACAAAGACGCCGGCTTGCGGTAGTCGTCATGGCGGCCGTAGCCTGACTCTCCGAGTCGGG
>JBBSDR010001266.1:0-2985 GCA_038240465.1 Gemmatales bacterium | reverse complement strand
GTGATGAGCTTGACCGCCTCGATCTTGAACTCGCTCGTGTAGGTTCGTCGTTGCCTGGCCATGGTGGACCTCCTGAGAGGAAGTTTACACCGTTAACCCTGTGTCCACCATTCCTGGGGAGGTTCAGATCCGTCCTTGTTCTGCTCGGCACTGTCCGTACTCTTGAGCTGGACCTGGGCTCTGCAGTTCGTGAACTGGTGCTTAACCTCCTCACCCCCACCCTGTTTCGGGACCCGATACTCGACCTTCACCTCCAGCGGACCATCGACGCCCTTGTCATCGCTGCGCTCGTCGTGGAAGAGGAATGTCTCCTCAGGCAGTCGGTTCCGGAGCGCACGCAGACTCAACTGTTGGAGCGTGTCCTGGCGGTCACCTAGAGGGAGTGGCCCGAGATCATCAGTGTGCGTATCCATTGGCAGTCATCCTCCGCTCGTTGGTGTTCGTTTGACTGGTTCGTTCTTCATTGATCATACCCTGTCGCCCACTCCGACAGGAGCGCGGTAGGGGACTGTAAACGAATGGAACGTCGAGGAGGGGACACACTACCCTTTTCTACGTCTGGTGGAGGTAGAGGGATTGGCACGCTACGACGTACTTTGAGGGCGAGGTAATCGTCGCATCCCCCTGTATGCACGGAGCATCCGCAGCATGGCCTCGTGCTGAGCCGCGCTCGCGTGGATCGCAAGACGGTTGACGATCGAGGTCAAGAGCGCTGGGTGCTGTTGAGCCGCCCAGTGTCCCTCGCCCAGGCAAGAAGGCGACGCAGCCGGTCGCGGAACTGCCCCCGAAGCGCGACCAGGCACGGGTGCTGCTCGTCGATCTCGCCCTGATTGCCGGCGACCATCGCATCGACCTCCAGCATCCCGAGGATAATCAGGCGCTGCTCCTTGTAGATGTCGGCATGGATCGCCGCGAATTCCGCCACGTCATCCGGGCCGGCGAGTATCTGCTCGGCGAGTCGGCGCAATTCATCTTCGATTGGCTGCTCGGTCATGTCCGCAGGGTACGCAATTGTCAGCGTGCCCACATGCAGAGAACCGCCAACGGGCATCCCTCCATCCGCCGGTCCTCAGCGTTGCTCCCCCCTCTTCCCCCGTGCATCCTCCTTCCGTCCGACCCCCGTTCTTTCACAGGAGGAGACCATGAGCAAATCGCTCGTCTCACGAATCTTTGAGGATTCGCTTCTCTGGCAGGTCTGCAAGATCGTTTCGTACGCCGGCTTTCCGTTTCGAGAGCTGGCAGCGAAGATGAAGCCGCTCGCCGATCAGTACGGTGTGAGGAAGGTGTCTGCCGCGCTGAGCGAACTCTGCGGCCACGTCGGCTGGAGGACGATGCTCACCCCGCAAGCGAGAACCGCGTGCTGGGGCGTACTGGGCCCGCCCCCGGAGAAGTGGGACACCTACTACACCGATGCCTTCGGCAAGCCGACCCCTCGGCCGCCCGAGCATCAGACGCCGCCCGTCATCCCGCCGCCGCAGCCCGACCCGTTCCTCGAGTCGCTGACCCGCCTCGTCTATGCGGAGCTGGCACAGAAACTCCAGGATGCTCGCAAGCGCATGGACGCGAGCGACGCCGCGGCGGTCGCGTCCGAAATGCTCCGAAGAGGAATGGATATTCCCGCTCCCGAGGCCGCCCAGGAGAAGTCGACGAAGCGGCCCCGAAAGAAGAAGGTGTAGGACGCCCACCCTCAGCAGGATGCTGGGGGTTCTTTTTCACGTTCTCGACGCATGCGAGGAGAGAAGTAGGTACGGCGTGCGCGCCCCATCCGCGGCATCCACCCTATCAAGGGCAGAGTAGGGCCGGCCGCATGCCAGCGTCGGCACAGCCTGCCAGTTGGCTGGAATTCCCATCCCTATGCATGAGGGCCTCCTGAGCGTTGAGAGCCGCGGGCTTTGTATTACTCTTGATCCTGCCTGTAGTACGACTCCATCTCCGCCCTCACTTCGCTGTAGTGCATGATGGCATCATGCGCACATGCGAGAGTGTCGGCGATCCTGGTCATGACCTCCTGCACTCTGCGCACATTGATCAGCGTGATCCCCGCCAGATGCGAATTCCCGTCTCTGTCAGCGGGATACCGGAACGCCATCGATCGAGGGTCCGCCACCTCGAAGGCATCGATGTGGATGTCGATCTCGTCGAACCGCTCGTTGCCCATTTCCCCGGGTATGCCCGGCTCTGCTACTTCACGGCAGACCTCCTCGATGACGCGTCGTGCCAGCGGCCAGAGTTGCTTGAGAGAGTGCTCCAGTGGGAACCGTTGGCCCCCCTTGAACTTTTTGTCGGTGCGCAAGAAAAGATTGGCGTCTCGGATGAGCCTCTTGAGGATCAATTCGAGATGCTGACGGTAGTTGAAGAGAATGGGCAGGATCAGCCCGTCGAGATCCATACGGTGCTCCATCGCATGCTCGGCGAGGATATCGCCGGCGCGACGGTAGCCCTGAACATACTGGTCCCAGTTGTCTGAATAGTGGAGGCAAGCATTGTGCCACCAGTCGTCGCCTGACTCGAAGAGTTGGCCATCGATTGTGTCTTCCGTCATGGGCGCCTCCTCGCTCTGGTCTAACCACTTGATGAAGTAACCATCGTACCAACGATCAGGTTCTTTTTCATGACCAAATCACCCAGGTCATGCGAAAAAAGAGTTTCTCGTCGAGGTCCTCATGGTGCAAGCGTGAGAACCCCTTTGCCATCAAAATGAAGCGGGTGTTCCCTGACTACCTACAAGAATGCTCTGCCACTCCGGAAACTCGTGGAGAGAAACTAGCACCAAACGGTATTTCAGGTCTTTCCTGCAAACAATGAGACGCTACGGTCCTGCGCGCGGCTGCCCCTGCTGGGTCAATGAGATCACGACCTGACGATCCCCAAACCAGGGCAAGCGATGCCGCGCCGCGTTGAACCGATCTATCTCCGGCAGCAATGCCTCCTGACCTGCAAACGGGTCCAGGTGGACAATCAATGCCTCCGGCGTCATGTACAACT
>JBBSDR010001265.1:0-2989 GCA_038240465.1 Gemmatales bacterium | reverse complement strand
CCGTATCGGTCACCGTTCAGGCGGACGTGGAGCAGGACGGAGCGATTACCGTACGCAGACAATGGGAGCGTACACGGGAGGAGACGCCTTCAGGATCTGCAGGAACGCGGCCGGGGAAATAGAATTACTCCAGACATTGTCTCATCGATGGGTGGAGGCCGCGGCATGAGATCACCGTTTCGCTTCGCCGGCATTCTCTCGGGCCTTGGCCTGCTCGGCGCTCTGCTCTCTTCCAGCAATCCTCTTGCGGGGCAAGAGAGACGGGCGGTCCCTATCGATTTCACGCGCGACATCAGGCCGATCTTCGAGGCGCGCTGTATCTCCTGTCACGGACCGAAAAAGCAGCGAGGCGATCTGCGCCTGGACCTCAAGGAAGCGGCCTTGAAAGGCGGCGAGTCCGGTCCGGTCATTGTGCCGGGCAAGAGTACCGCCAGTCTCCTGCTGAGCCGCGCCGGCAGTGATGATCCCGAGCAGCGGATGCCTCCCACTGGCGAGCGCTTGACTGCCGAACAACTGAAACTGCTGCGCGCCTGGATTGACCGGGGTGCGCCGTGGTCCGAGACAGTCGAGGCCGATCCACGGAAAAGTCACTGGGCCTTCAAGACTGCAGTGCGGCCTCCTGTCCCGAAGATGGCGGCGCCAGGCTGGGCGCGTAACCCCATCGATCAATTCATCGTCTCTCGGCTGGCCAAGGAAGGACTTGAACCGGCGGCCGAAGCGGATCGCGCCACGCTCATTCGCCGTCTCAAGTTCGACCTCCTCGGCCTGCCGCCGACGCCGGAGGAAGTCGAGGCTTTCGTCAAGGACACGCGCGCGACGGCTTACGAGGAACTGGTGGACCGCTACCTGGCGGCGCCCGCTTTCGGCGAGCGCTGGGCGCGGCACTGGCTCGACGTGGTCCGCTTTGCCGAGACAACTGGCTTCGAGACAAACGCCACCCGGAACAACGCCTGGCCTTACCGCGATTATGTCATCCGCGCCTTCAACGACGACAGGCCTTACGACCAGTTCATCCGCGATCAACTGGCCGGCGACCAACTCGGCGCCGACGAGGCCACCGGTTATCTCGTCGCCGGTGCGTATGACGAGGTCAAGGGCGATCCCGCCCTGAACGCCCAGCAGCGCGCCGACGAACTGCACGACATGGCCAGCACAACGGGCAGCACGTTCCTCGGTCTGACGATTGGTTGCGCGCGCTGCCACAATCACAAGTTCGATCCGATCAGCCAGGTCGATTACTACGGCATCAAGGCGATTTTTGAGGGAGTGCGCTTCCCGGAAAGCCGCGACGGCCGGCCAAGCAATGCCCAGCGGCGCAATCCGGACGTGGAGGAACTTCGCAAGCAGCTTGCGGACACCGAGGTTCAGATGGCGAAACTGGGCCGGCCGCCCCTCAATCCACGAAAGAACGTCGAACAGTTTGCGCCTGTCGAGGCCCGGTTCCTGCGCCTGACCATCCTGGAGACAGCCGGCGGGACGCAGCCGTGCGTCGATGAAATCGAGGTGTTCGCCGCCGGTGATCCTTCGCGCAACGTCGCCCTGGCCAGCCGCGGCACCCGGGCGACGGCGAGCGGCACCTTGCCCGGCTACCCCATCCACAAGCTGGCCCACATCAACGATGGCCGTTACGGCAACTCCTGGAGCTGGATCTCCAGTGAACCGGGCCAGGGCTGGGTGCAACTGGAGTTCCCCCAGCTCGTGCGGATCGAGCGCATCGTTTGGGGCCGGGATCGCAACGAGAACGGCTACAACGACCGCGTGCCGGCGAAGTATCGTTTCGAGTCAGCCATCAAGCCCAACGAGTGGCAGACCATTGCCAGTTCCGAGGAGCGCTTGCCTGCCTCCGCCCGAACTCCCGAGCAAGCGGCCGAGTTCCGCAAGCTCAACGCGCGGCAGAAGGCACTGGAAGCACGGCTGGCAAGCGGCACGGTCCGGCTGATCCATGCCGGCCGGTTTGTTCCCGCGGAGCCGACCTATCGCCTCCACCGCGGCGACCTGAAGGAGAAGCGCGAGCGGGTAGCGCCGGCGGCCCTGGCATCATTCGGCGCAGCGATGCAACTGCCGCTCGACACGCCGGAGCAGCAGCGCCGCGTTGCCCTGGCCGAGTGGATCGCCGATCCGAAGCAGCCGCTGACGGCGCGCGTCATGGTCAATCGGTTGTGGCAGCATCACTTCGGCACCGGCATCGTCAGCACGCCAAGCGACTTCGGCCTCAACGGCACCCGGCCCACGCATCCCGAACTGCTCGACTGGCTGGCGCTGGAGTTCACGGAGGGCGGCTGGCGGATGAAGCCCCTCCATCGCCTGATCGTGCTGTCGAGTACCTATCGGCAGGCGAGCACACCAAACGCGAAGGGCCTGGCCGCCGACGCCGGCTCGCGCCTGCTGTGGCGTTATCCGCCGCGGCGGCTGGAGGCGGAGCCGCTCCGCGATGCCATCCTCCATGTGAGCGGCAAGCTCGATCGAACGATAGGTGGTCCTGGCTTCGATCTCTTCGAGGCGAAGGGCAACACGCCGCAGGGCGTCAAGTTGTACACGCCGAAGAAGGTATTCGGCCCGGCCGAGTGGCGGCGGATGATTTACCAGAGCAAGCCGCGCATGCGCCTCGACGACACCTTCGGCGCCTTCGACTGCCCCGACGCCGGCCAGACGGCTCCCCGGCGCACGGTTTCGACAACGCCCTTGCAGGTCCTCAACCTGTTCAACAGCCCGTTCATGTTGCAGCAGGCCGGCTTCTTCGCGGAGAGGCTCCAACAAGAATCGGACGCAGCCGCCGTTCAGGTGCGGCGCGGTTACTGGCTCGCCTACCAGCGCGCGCCGGACGCCGAGGAAACCGCCGAGTCGCTGAAGCTGATTCAGGCGCACGGGCTGAGAGCGTTCTGCCTGGCGCTGTTCAACAGTAATGAGTTCCTGTTCGTGTTTTGATTCCGGCGAGCCCGGTGCGTTAGCGTCCCGAGGGTTGGCCTAATTTTGGGGGGGCGGGGGGGGG
>JBBSDR010001264.1:0-2990 GCA_038240465.1 Gemmatales bacterium | reverse complement strand
TGCAAGAAATCCAGTGCCTCGGCTGCCTCGGCGAAGTAACGCAGCAACTCTTCCAGAGGAATGCCGGACAACCCTGCCTCACGGCAGACCTCCAAACGATCTTGCAAACTGCCATCCGCCAGCTCCATCACGATGGTGAGACGGTCCTCGGTGGCATAGTAATTGTGTGTTTGCAACAGGTACGGGTGACGCAGTTCGCGCAGTCGCTCAAGCGCCTTGAGTTCGCGCTGACTGGACTCGTCGCTCATTGAGCGGAAGATGCGTTTGACCGCGACAACGACGCCGCCCGGTGCGAGGGCGCGGTAGACCTCGCCGTACTGCCCCTTGCCGATGCGTTCGAGCAGCCGATAGCCTTCACTGCCGGACCGCATCTGCAAGGAAGCGGACCTTGAAAGCTCGGGCGAAGACGGCATGGGGACCAGAACCGGAGGAACCGCCGCGATGGGTACTGGCACAACATTGTTAACCGTTTCAGGGGAAGGCTTCGCAGCGATCGGCCCCGGATGGACCAATCGGGTCAAGCGCTCGAACTGGATCGGGAAGCGGGTGCGGTAGTCGTCCAGGACAAGTTGCTCTCCAGATGCCTGACGGATCCGGAATTCCTCGTAGATCAGGCGAGCCGGCAGGTCCTCTGGACGTCCCAGTTCGGGATAGCGGCGCAGGAAGTCCTCCAGCAGGCAACCCTGATGACGGCTGTAGCACGCTTCCAGTTCAATCTTGATCAGTTCGTGCAAGACGGCGCGGCGGTGAGGCATTTGGGGCGGCGGCAAGAACAGACGGAGATCGACTGCGGACGCGCCGGCTCGCAGGGTCCTTTCCAGCCGGCTGGCGCATTCGTACAACTCGCGCCACTGCTCGCTGTTCAAATCGTCGAGTTCGTCATTGGTCGCTGGCACAAGGACGTCCCCGATGCGCACCCTACCGGTGCAGCCTGATGGTTCCTTCCACTAAGTATTCTAACCGGCCAATGAATCCAGGGAGATCAAAACAGCAGTTCAGGAAGAGTTTTCTCCCGCTGCGGCCCTCGTGTATCATATCTTGTAAGGGGCCGCCATTACACCCTTTCTCGACCGCAAAGGGATTGCTCATGAACACGGGGCGAATGGTCGCGGGATTGCTGGCTCTACCCGCACTCCTCACCTCCCTTCTCGCACAGGCTCCTCCGCGCTTGCCTGTCCTCGACGACCGCCCTTCCCCCCAGGTAACCGCCGGAGGGCCGTCGGCAGCGGTCACCGCTCTGGCTTTCAACATGGACGGCGAGACTCTCTACGCTGCTGGCCTGGACAAGGTGGTGCGCGTGTGGACGCTCCAGAAGGGGAAGTTCGTCCTCAAGAGGCTGCACCGCGTGCCCGTTGGGCCTGGGAATGCCGGCAGCATCAATGCCGTCGCCCTGTCTTCTGACGGCGCCTGGTTGGCAATGGGGGGGCGGGCGCCGATGCGCGGTGAGGCTAGCTTTCGCGGAGACGGTGTGATCGTCGAGACAGCTTCGCTTTCACCCGAGCAGAACCTGGACTCGGGCGTGATCTACGTCGCCAATACAAGCAACCCGGCCGGCGGCAAGGTCCTGCGCGGACACCAGGGTGGAGTGCGGGTCCTGGCTTTCGCTCCCGCCAGCAAGGGCAAGTCCCCTCTGCTGGTCTCCGCCGCCATCGAGCGCGATGGGATGCGGCGTTTCGGCGGCCTGCGCTTGTGGGATGCGGCCACGGGCAAGTTGCTGGCCGAGCGGACAGACCTACCTGCAAAGGTGGTCCGGCCTGGAGTGGCTGTCTGGCACACCGGGCCGGGGGCGAGCCAGGTTCGCGTCGCCGTCGCCTGGCCTGAGGAGGACACCGAGAAACAAAGTACCCTCCGCCTCTGGGAGCCAGGGCAGGATGCGGACCCGCTTCAGACATGGACGGCCGACCGCTTCACCCGGACGGCGGCGCTGCTCGGACAGGATGAGGCCGCCAGCGTCCTCACTGGCGGCGTTGAGCTGGAAAGCGGTCGCTTGCGCGTCTGGCGCTTGAGCGCCGACCGCCCGAGCCGCGAATCCTTCGGGGATGACGTGGCTTTTCCACCACTCGACAAGGTCCGTTTCTTGCCGGTGAGTCTGACCGTTTTCTCTTCCAGGGCCGGGGCCGCCCCCACTCACGCGGCTGTTGTACTCCAGCCGTCCGTCCGTGCGGACTTTCGCCTCGCCCTGGTCGATCTGCGCACCAGTCGCGTTGTCGCCAATGTGTCGCTGACGGGCTCCGACACGACCCAGGCGCCGGCCATCGCCGCCCACGGCCGGCATATCGTGGTTGCCGCCACGCGCGACCACGCCATCCGGGTCTATACGGTGGCGGACCTGCTCGAAGGCAAGACCGAACCGGAGGCCGTCCTCGCCGGCACTGGCCTGGAGCCGCGGCGGGTTGCCTTCGTGGACAAAGGACGCGGCCTGTGGCTGTCGGAAGATGGACAGGCCGAGCGCCTGAGCGGCGGCCTGGTTTTCGACCTTGATAAACGACAGGTCCGCGCCAACAACGGCGCCGGCCTCATCGCTGATACGCCAGCCCTGGGAGAGTGGACCCTTACCATCGACAAGGACCGCAAGGGCGTGAGCCTGCGGCGGGGAGAAAAGGAACTGCCGGTCCGCCTCCGCGGCAAGGACGAGGTGGTGACGGCGGCGGCCCTGCGCCCCGCGGCGCCAGGGCGAATCGGTGTCCTGGCGGTGGCCTATACGGAGCGCGACGCCAACCGCACGCTTATCATGCTCTGCAACCTCGAGGACGGCAAGCCATTCCGCCTGCTGATCAGCCATCTCCAGAACGTAAACGAGTTGGCGTTCGCGGCAAGCCGGCCGTTGTTGGCTTCGGTCGCCGACGACCAGACCGCAGGCGTCTGGGGCCTGGCGGACCTCGATCGCGCGGTCGGCCAGGTGCCGGGACTGGGCGTCGGAGATGAGGGCAAGAAGGTCGTTGTCCGCCGCATCGAAGCGGGGACCTCCACAGCGAAGACCGCGCTGGCCG
>JBBSDR010001263.1:0-2991 GCA_038240465.1 Gemmatales bacterium | reverse complement strand
CGCTGGGACAATTAATTCCAGTAAAACAAGAGTGGAGTTTCGCCCGCCTGGCGTTTCGCGCTCTTGAGAGGGCGAAACGCCAGGCGGGAGAACAGGATAGCGAAGGGGCCGTTCATGATGCGCTGGACGCCGGTTGTCGTGATACTGTTCGCGGTTCGTCCAGCGGCGGCGCAGGCCGAGCTGAAATGGAAATGGCGCGCCGGCGAGACCTTTTTCGTCCAGACCATCACGAAGGTCAAGCAGACGCTGGTGATCGAGGACCCTCGCGGCGACACGGTCAAGGCGGGCTGGAACCTGCGCGGCACGGCCTGTGTCGCCGCTCTCTCGGGAGGCCAGCCTCTGCCCGTGTCGCTGATGCTTGTGCCGCGCCGCACCGACCGCGATCGAGAGGTACGGCAGAACTACGAATTTTCCACCCTCATCCGCTATACCGTTGACAAGCGCAACGACGATGGCAGCGCTGTGCTGACTCAGCGAGTCGAGCGGAATCGCAGTTCCGTCAAGGGACCGGAAACGTCGAAGGCGGATCTGACGCTCGACAACGCCGAGTTGACGCTGCACGTCGATGCTCGCGGTCAGGTGACGAAGGTGGACGGCGGCGACAAGCTGCTCGTCCGCCTGGCCGGCAACGACACCGCCCGGCGCGAGGCGCTGCGTGAGATGCTGGCTCCTGAAACCCTCCGCGCCGCGGCCTCGCACACACTGGGTTTGTTTCCGGGTGCTGTCGTCAAGAAAGGCGAGGGCTGGAACGCCACGACGGAGTTAAAACTGGGCATCGTGGGTCGCGTCAAGATCGCGCGCGATTTCACGCTCGATGGGGTCGAAAATCGGGGCGCGACCAGCCTGGCACGGGTTTCGTTCCGCGCCAAAGTGAGCGACTACCAGCCGGCGAAGGGCGGAAACATCGACTATCAGATTGCGGACGGCTACCTGACCGAGGCGTCGGGCAAGGGCAGTCTGGAGGTTGACCTCGATGCGGGCCGGCTGCTCGGCGGCGAGAGCAGCGTGAATCTGGCGGGATACCTGACGCTCCGCAATTCCGGCGTGTTCTACCGCGTGCGTCTGGAGCAGGAACAGACCGTCACGACCAGGGTGACCGACAAGCTGCCCCCGAAGGAAGAACCGAAGAAGGAAGAACCGAAAGAGTGAATGCTCGGGGCGGGTAACAACAAACGGAGTTGAGTGTGAATGACGGGGAACGCTCGTTGGCGGTCTTCATCGACTTCGAGAACCTCGCCCTGGGCTTCCAGGGCCGGCGCGACCGCTTCGACATCGGCCGCGTCATCGAACGCCTGGTCGAAAAAGGCAAAATCGTCTGCAAGAAAGCCTATGCCGACTGGAGCCGATTCCAGCCTTACACGACACCGCTTCATGAGGCCGCCATCGAGTTGATCGAGATCCCCCGCCGCGCTCAGACAGGCAAGAACTCCGCCGACATCCGCCTGTGTGTCGATGCCATGGACCTGGCTTACTCCAAGGACCATATCGACACTTTCGTCGTCGTTTCCGGCGACAGCGATTTCTCGCCCCTCGTTTCCAAGCTCAAGGAACTGGGCAAGCACGTCATCGGCCTGGGCATGCAGGATTCGACCTCGGACCTGCTGCGCGACAACTGCGACGAGTTCATCTACTACGAGGACCTCAATCGTCCGGGGGCAACGCCCGAACTGGCGCTGGAGGCCAGTTCGCATCTGCCGGAGACGAAGCGCAAGGCGTTCGGCTTGCTGCTCGAGTCGCTGTTGGCGCTGCGGCGCGAGAACAAGGAAGTGCTGTGGTCGTCGATGGTCAAGGACACGATGAAGCGCAAGAAGCCCTCGTTCAACGAGGCGTATCACGGCTACCGCACCTTCAGCGAACTGCTGGAGGACGCCCAGAGTCAGGGACTGCTCGAACTGGAGATCGACAAGCGCAGCCGGACCTATGTGGTGACCCGTTTCGGCGCCGAGACGAAGACGGAAGCGGTGCAGACGTCGAAGAAGAAACGCCGGCGGCGCTCGAAGAAGAAAGCATCTGCCGAGGCGCCGGCCGAGGTCAATCATGCCAGCGAGGAGACAATTCCGAACGAGACACTGCCCGAAATAGCCCCAGAACCGCAGCCGGCGCCACCTGCCGAGCCGGCGCGGGAAGCAGGCGAAGAGATCGCGTCGTGAGCAGCGGCGCAAAGAGAACGGTCCTGGAACGCAAAGCGTTCCAGGACCGTTCTTTCTTCGCGATGAGGTTCCCTCCTCAATCGGTAACCTTGGTCATGGGCGTTGTCGAGACCGGCATGGGAGTCGGAGAGATCGGGATGATCGCGGCGTGATGAATACTCACGCTGCCGCCTCCCATGCAACCGTAACAGGGATCATGATCGGGGCCAGCGCAGTCGCACACGCCAGCGGTATAGCAGCAGCCTGCGGCCGAGAGAGCGAGCAGACCGCAAGCGGTCAGCAGTCCAAGCCAGCGACGCATGGATGGGATTCCTTTCCTGTCCTGAATTCCCCCGCTTCCTTGCGGGGGTTATCTTTGGCACTCTTCGCAGGCCACGCTCTCTACATCGTCCGCGCAAGGCACCGGTCTTGACGAATTTTCACCCGCCCCCACGACAGGAATCAGGGAAGACCGAAAACCAGCCCGGAGCGCAAGCGACGGGTTTCTTCTGTCTTCGCTGACCCCTGACTCCTGACTCCTGTCTCTTGACGCCCGGGATCCCATCATGGACGCGATCATCCTGGCCGCTGGACTCGGCACCCGTCTGAGGCCGCACACGCTGACCACGCCCAAGCCGCTGCTCCCGGTGCGCGGCCGGCCCATCCTCGACTGGACCCTCGGCGCACTTCCCCCTGGCGTCGATCGTGTCCTCGTCGTCGTCAACTACCTCGCCGATCAATTCGAGACCTATCTTGCCAGTCAGAAGCACTTCAAGGAATGGACTGCCGTCCATCAACAGCAGCCGCGCGGCACGGGAGATGCACTGCGTTCTTGCCGCGACCAGCTTCGATCGGATCGCTT
>JBBSDR010001262.1:0-3001 GCA_038240465.1 Gemmatales bacterium | reverse complement strand
CGCTGTTTGGATACCAGAGGACGAGGCGGATTTATCCCCGTCAAACAGCGCTCCGCCCGGACAAGCCGGGTGGCGGCGAGGGCATCGTCGCCACTCTCTGGTTGCCAAACAGCGCTCCGCCCGGACAAGCCGGGCGGCGGCGAGAGTGATTCACTTTCTTGCCGGGGTAATACCTCCTGCGGTTTTCCGCCAGCATGTTGCGGTCAACACCGGGTCAGGAACCGAAAGGAGTTCGCGGGTCGCAAAACCATTTTTCATAATGACTTGTGCTGATCCAAAGGTTGCCATTCGGGCCTGGTTCAAAGTTGCCCGGTTCGAGGTGACATTCGGTCGGCGCTGGGGTGTCTATCGAATTCTGTTCACAGCGACGGCCCGACTGTCACCATCCACAGCGTCCGCCAAGCCGCGCAAGACTGCCTTTCCACAATTGACTGAACGGCGAGCGCAGCTTGTGGGATAGACCCTGAGAAGGGGCGCAATCCCCATCGCGGCCATCATTCCTCCTTGCTGGACCGACGCAGGCGTTCGACGAGATCCTTCATGTCGCGCGGCATGCTTGACGTCCAGTGCATGCGCTGTCCGGTGGCGGGATGCTCGAAGTCGAGAGTCGCGGCATGGAGGGCGATCCGCCGCGCCCCGCTGCCGTCGGGCAGAGGAGCGCCGTTGAGGGGCCGATCGTAAACGCGCTCGCCGCACAGGGGCGTTCCCATCTCGCCGAGGTGGATGCGCACCTGATGCGTCCGTCCGGTCTCCAGCCGGCACTCGACCAGCGCGAAGTTGCCGAACTGTTCCAGAACGTGAACGTGAGTGACCGCCTTTTGTCCTTCTTCTTGCGCCCCACTGCCGCGCCGGCCATCGCCGCGGTCGCGAACCAGCCAGGATTCGACCGTCCCGTCTCGCGCCTGTCCGCGAACAACAGCCAGGTAGCGCCGTTCGGCCGTATGCGCACGCATCTGGCCGCCGAGGTGTCGGGCGGCTTCCGGCGTCCGGGCAAAGATGACGAGGCCGCTGGTTTCCTTGTCGAGGCGATGCACGGCAATGACGCGCGGCAGTTTCGTTCCCGCTCGCGGCAGCAGTCCGGGCAGGACGTCTTCGAGGGTCGCGGGGAGAAACCGTCGCCCGCGCTCGCCGAACTCTGCCGCCTCGTGTCCGTGCCGCATCGTCGTCAATCCGGCCGGCTTCTCCACGACGACAATGTGATCGTCGGCGAAGCGGACGACGATGCTGGGGTTCGGGGTTCGGGATTCGGCTTTCGGAGTTCGAGCGTCGGGCCTTCGTTTTCGGCTTTCGGCTTTCGACTTTTGGCTTTCGGGTTTCAAAGGCTTTCGGCCTGGCTGTGGCTTTGTCGAGAAGTCCCCCTCGACGCCGATCTTTTGCCCTCGCTGCAAGCGCTGGGAGGAATCGCGGCAGAGTTGCTCGTCGATCCAGACGTTGCCGTCGCGCACGAGTTGGCGCGCCTGGTTCCACGACAGGCTCAGGTGCTGATGCAGCCACTCGGCGACAGTGCGGCGAGCGTCGGCGCGGGTCACAACATGAGTGCGGCGACTCATCAGGGTTTGGCGAACTCCTTGTCGTCAATGCGGTCGAGTAACGAGGTCGAACGAATCGTGGCCTCGGCGTGCGGAACGCCATTGATCAGGATACGGACTCGCGCCGGTCTCTTGAGTCCCTGCACGTCTTTGAAGTCGCTGTAGATTTCTTCCTGGACGCTGTCGGCGGTGCCGGCGTGAGGCCGCAGATCGCGCTTGACGAGCAATCCCGTCTCGCGGTCGAACCAGAGGTTGACGTCGCGCTGTTCCGGACAGGCGACCTTCACGCCGAGGGCCGGCCTGTCCTGAACTTTCGTCTCGGGCAGCGCGGTGAGCTTGTAGCCCTTGTCGGCGGCGAGCAACGGCGTCAGGCTGGCGACGTGGGCGGCGTGCGCCGTCGCCTTCCAGCCGGCTAGCGTCTTCTCGTCGATCCCCCTGGTCAGCCCGCCGACGACTATCCAGCCTTGCTTGCCGTCGAATACCTCGACGATGTTCAGCTTCTTGCCGCTGACCTCGGCCGTGAGGGTATGGCGATACTGTCCGGGCAGCCGTCGCAACGTCTCGGAGGTGAACGCCGTCTTCTGGCCGAGGACGGTCAGCGTTCCTTCTGTTTGCTCGCGGACCAGACGCAGCTTATCGAGCTTGTCCTGTCCTCCGTGCGCCTGAATGGCCCGGCGAATGAGGGCCGGGGGATCGTTGCCGGCCGGCTCCTGGCCGAAGACGAGCGGGACGAGAAGAAGCAGCGAGTGCATGACGGTTCTTCCTTGAAGGGTCAAGAAGGCGGCTCTCCTGGCCGCCGTCCGCACTTGCAATTATAACCTCCCTCGCTCCGTCAAGACCATCCGACCTTCTCGCGGCAGGATGTCAGCTTGCGTATCCAGGCCATCATTCCTCGGGCCTGGGAACAGGCGGCCGCGATTTTCGCCTCTATTTCGACTGTCCTGACACCTTTTCCGCGTCGGCGAGACACGGGAGGAGGCAATCGAGCGAGTGCAGGCGCTCTCGTTGCGAATCCTGGCAGACCGTCTCGATCATGGCGAACCCGTTCCGCGGATGAACAGCGTTTTCGCGGTGACAGCATGGGCCAATGGCCCTCGGCAAAGGCACGGCGAGAACCGGGAATGGTATAATCCTCTGAGCGTTCATCCGTCCACACGCGAGAAGAGCATGTCACGCCGCATCTTCATCAGTGCCGTCAGCCGCGAACTGAAGAGCTATCGCCTCCTCGTCGAAGTGTCGCTGCAAAAACGCGGCTACACGCCCGTCTTTCAGGAAACGTTCAACCTGACCGATCAGAAAATCATCGACATGCTTCAGGGCCACATCGCCGGCTGCGACGCGGTCATCTGCCTCATCGGCGACCGCCACGGCGCCGAGCCGTCGCGTCCCCTCGACGGCTCTCCGCGGCGATCGTTCACCCAGTTGGAATACGTCTTCGCTCGCGCCATGACGAAGCCTGTCTACCTCTTCCT
>JBBSDR010001261.1:0-3002 GCA_038240465.1 Gemmatales bacterium | reverse complement strand
CAGGCGCCCATGATGCCGAGGATGAAGCCGAAGTCGCCGATGCGGTTGACGAGGAACGCCTTCCGCGCCGCCGCGGCCGCCTCCGGCTTGGCGAACCAGAAGCCGATGAGCAGGTAACTGCACAAGCCCACGCCTTCCCAGCCGGCAAAGAGCAAGATGAGATTGTTGCCCGTGACAAGCAGCGTCATGGCAGCGATGAACAGCGACACGGCCGCGAAGAAACGCGGATAGCCGGGGTCGCCGGCCATGTAGCCGGCCGCGAAGATGGCGATCAGCGTGCCGATGAACGTCACCGTCACCAGCATGATCGCCGACAGCGGATCGGCGCGCAAACTGAAGGCGACATCGACGGTCGGCACATCGGCCGGGCGATTCTCGGAGCCGATCTGCATGAACTTGTAGTAGTCGTGCGAGGTCTCGGGCGGGGTTTCGCCGTTGACCTGCAGCAGGACGTTGATCGACAAAAAGGCGGCGGCGCCGATCGACAGAATGCAGGGCCAATGGCTCAGGTCCTTCAGGTAGCGCGGCCCGAAGAACGTCAGAATAACGGCGGACAGCAGTGGCAGAGTGGGGATCAGCCACAAGTACGAATACACGTCAGACATGGCTGCTCTCCTGCTTGTGCTCCGGCTCGTGGCCGGCGACGGTCAGGTGGGGCTGCGGCTCGATCTTCGGCTGCGGCGGCAGGTCGTCCTCGTCGATGGTTTCATCCTGGCCCGCCTCGCGCAACTCCTGCCACAGGCTGACGTCGAGCGAGCCGCGCCGCTTGTAGAGCATCAGGATCAGGGCCAGGGCGATGCCGGCCTCGCAGGCCGCCACCGTCAAGATGAACAGGACGAACGCCTGTCCTTGCAGGTTGCCTCGATAGCGCGCGAAGGAGACGAGGTTGATGGCCACGCCCTGCAGCATCATCTCGGCGCTGAGGAACATGACGATCAGGTTGCGCCGCGCCAGAAAGCCAATCGCTCCCAGGCAAAACAGAATGGCCCCGACCACAAGGAAGTGATGCAACGGCAACGGATTGATGACGTCAGGACTCATACAGTCCTCCTCGGTGCGGGACCCTGGACGGGAGCGGAGGGTTTCTTCTTCTCCAGTTTGCGGCTGGAGATGGCGATTGCGCCGACCGTGGCGACCAGCAGCAGCGTCCCGGCCAGTTCGACGGGCAGCAGGTAGTCGGTGAACAGCGAGCGTCCGAGGTAGACGGTGTTCTCGGCGGGCAGGTACGGCCGGCCTTCGGCATCGCGGCGCAGATCTTTGCTGTCGTGGCTGGAGCGCGGCCCACTGAGTTCCGACATGTGATTCGTCCCGGTGGTGTTGGGCCACAGGCTCCCCAGGAGAGGATCGTTGCGTGTCGCCTTGCCCACCACATAGAGCCGGGCGAGTACTTCTTCAAGCCGGGCGAGATTGAGTGTATTGTTGGAACCCTCAGCCGGCAGAGCGCTCTCGACGTTAAGGATGACGTCGCGAAGGTCCTTGCCTCCTGGCGGCCCCTTCTTCGGCGCGCGCGTCGTGTCCCGCCTGTCCTCGGAGAGCCAGTCGTTGCGCAGCCAGCGGCCATACGCGATGCTGAACTGTCTCAGGTCCTGGACCAGGGCTTGCTTCTCCGCCGGAGTGGGTTCGCCCGGCGTCTGGCGCAGCGTCTGGATGAGTTCGAGCTTGTCGCGAGACTTCGCCACCCACCGATCGAGGTCCGGCTTGTAGGTGATCTTGAGGATGTACAGGAGAGCGACGAGCAGCAGAAAGCCCGTCATCGACGACAGGAACGGTTCGCGCGAGCGGGCGTCGGCGCTGGACAGTCCCTCTTGCTGGGCGAGCATGATGACGAAGAGGAAGGTGACGATGATGGCACCGGCGTAGACGATGATGGTGGCCACCGTCAGGAACGGACCAGCCTGTAGCAGGAACAGACCGCAAGTTGCCAGGATGACCATTACGAAGGAGAGTGCGGCGCGCGCAGGGTTGTGCTGCGTGATCAGCATCGCCCCGCCGAGGATGGCGGCCGCTGCGAAGACGTAGAAGAGAAAGACCTCAATGGTCATCTCGATGCCCGTGACCGCGCCGACGCGCGCCACGACGAAGCCGCCCACAAGCAGGGCCGCCAACCCGACGGCGACCCCGAGCAACACGGGCCGACGCTTGGGGCCGGGCAACAGAGAATAAATGGCGACAAGCCCAAGCAGAGGGCCAATCATGAGGGGCCAGTTGTCGCGCAGGAAGTCAAACAGGGCCATGGGAAACCTCTCAACAATGACCAATGACCAATGACCAATGACCAATTGTTCCGCTGCACCGCGGCGAATCAGTCACTCGCACGATTCCTCTGATTGGTCATTGGTCATTGGTCATTGGTTAACTCTGGGCCGACGATGACGAAGTAACAGCGCCCTCGGCCGGCAACTCGCTCGCCACGCTCAGTTTGCCGCCGCGAGTGCGAACGGGGTCCGTCCCCATCTTCACCGTCTGATCGAAGACGCTCAGCAACTTCTCCTTGTCGAACATCATCTCCTCGCGGCTCATTCCGGTCAGGTCGCACAGGGTCGTCAGCTCGATCGCATCGACCGGACACGCCTGCTCGCACATGCCGCAATAGATACAGCGCAACTCGTCGATGACGAACGTCTCGGGATATTTCTCGCGGTCCTTCCATTCCGGCGGCGCCGCGGCGGCGACGATGTCGATGCAATGAGCCGGGCAAGCAGTCGAACACATGTAGCAGGCGACACACTTGACGCGATTCTGCTCGTCGCGGTTGAGCCGATGCACGCCACGATAGTTGGCCGGCAACACGGGCCGCTGCTCGGGAAACTCCTGCGTCAGTTTCTTCTTGAACAGGTGCTTTGTCGTCGTCACCAGTCCCTGAAAGATGGCCGGGAGATAGAGCAGTTCCATCAGGCCCATCTTCGGTTCCTGAATCCAGACGACGTCTTTCTCGGCGATTGCCATGATGGACCATCCTTTTCTCGTGGTGCAGGCGGCTCGCCTGCTCTTTGCCCCGTGGT
>JBBSDR010001260.1:0-3005 GCA_038240465.1 Gemmatales bacterium | reverse complement strand
GATGCTTACGAACGCCTCATCGACCGTGTGCTGGCCTCGCCGCATTTCGGCGAACGCTGGGGCCGGCACTGGCTCGACGGCGCGGGTTATGTCGATGTCGTCGGCGGCGACAACGATGCCGCGACGGTCAAACTCGGCGACGGGAGCAAGTGGCGCTATCGGGACTACATCGTTCGCGCCAGCAACGAGGATCGTCCCTGGCGCCGCTTCCTCACCGAACAGATCGCCGGTGACGAACTGGTCGATTGGCGGAAGGCCGGCGTCCTGCAGCCCGACACGATCGACAAGCTCGTCGCGACGGGATTTCTGCGGACTGCCGCCGACGACACCGACGAGAACGAACTGAACACGCTCGACATCCGCCACGGCATCCAGCAGCGAACGGGCGAGGTGCTGATCAACAACCTTCTCGGGCTGACGCTCGGCTGCGCCAAATGCCACGATCACAAGTACGAGCCGATCGGCCAGCGCGACTACTATCGCATCATGGCCGACCTCGCGCCTGCCTTCAATCCGCAAAATTGGCTCCAGCCAGCGAAGCGAGTCCTGCCTGACAGGCAGAAACGACCCGGCACCCTGCAAGCGGTCTTCGACGCCGGCCCGCCGTCGCCGACTCACTTGCTCAAGCGCGGCGATCACAACCGGCCCGGCGAAGTCGTCGCGCCCGGCTTCCTCAGCGTCCTCTGCTCCTCCGACAGAACGACGGCCCTGCCCAGCGTCAAGGCCGAGGGAACGACGAGCGGACGCCGGCTCGCCCTCGCGCAATGGCTGACCGATCCGACCATCCCTGCCGGCGCTCTGGCCGTCCGTGTGCGCGTCAATCGCGTCTGGCAGCATCTTTTCGGCCGGGGGCTGGTTCTCTCGCCAGACAACTTCGGCATCACCGGCGTCAAGCCGACGCATCCCGAGTTGCTCGAATGGCTGGCCGCCGAGTTCGTCCATCAGGATGGCCAACTCAAGCCGCTGCTGCGGCTGCTCATGACGTCGAGCGTCTATCGCCAGGCGTCAACGTCCAGCGCGCCGCCGGCCGCCGACGTCAATAACGATCTGCTCTGGCGCATGCGGCTGCGACGGCTTGAATCCGAGGCGGTGCGCGACAGCCTCCTCGCCGTCAGCGGTCAACTCGACCGCACCTTCGGCGGCCCGGCCATCATGACCACGAGCCAGGCCGACGGCAGTATTGTCGTCAAGGCGCAGGCCGGAGCGAGCCGCCGCAGTCTCTACCTGGTGGCCCGGCGCAATTATCATCCGACCATCCTCGGCGTCTTCGATCAGCCGGTGATGACGACGAACTGCGCTGGCCGTTCCGCGTCCGCTGTCGTGCTGCAGCCTTTGACGATGCTCAACGATGCCTTCGTCCGCGAACAGGCGACGCATCTGGCCCAGCGCGTCCAACGACTGGCAGGCGATCGGCCCGAGCGCCAGGCCGCACTTGTCTATCGGCTGGTCCTGGGGCAACCGATGAGCGAGCGTGAGACGGCTCTCTGTCTGGAGTGGCTGCGGCAGAATCCGGGAGTGGATGCCCTGTCGCGGTTGTGTCTGGTGTTGCTGAACACGAGCGGGTTCCTGTACGTTCCGTGAGGTTGATCCATGCCGTCTCGCATATCGCGCCGCCAGTTGCTCAACACCTCCGCGCTCGGCCTGGGATCGCTTGCCCTCGCGCAGATGCTTCGGGCGGAAGAGCGGCAACCCGCGCATTTCCCGGCGCGGGCAAAGTCCGTCATCATGCTGGTGCAGAACGGCGGCCCGAGCCAGATGGACCTGTTCGATCACAAGCCGGAACTGAAGAATCACGAAGGACAGGTCCACGGCGAGAAGGTCGAGATGTTTCAGAAGGGCAGTGAGGCGAACAAGCTGCTCGCCACGCCCTTTCGCTTCCACCGTCGCGGCAAGTGCGGCATGGAGCTGTCGGAGGTGATTCCGCATCTCGGCGCCATCGCCGACGAGTTGTGTCTGGTCCGCTCGATGGTGTCGGAACACAACAACCACACCGAGGGACTGGTCATGCTCAACACGGGCAAGATCTTCCCGGGGCGTCCCGCGATCGGCTCGTGGATCAGCTACGCCCTGGGCAGCGAGAACCAGAACCTGCCGTCTTACATCGTGCTGCGCGATCCCGACGGCTATAACACCTCGGGAACGCTCCTGTGGCAGAACGGCTGGCTGCCGGCCGTGCATCGCGGAACGGAAGTCCGCACGCGCGGCACACCCGTTCTCAACCTCGGCCCCGCGACGCCGAAGCCGGACCTCGACCTGCTGGCTCGTCTCAACGAGGAGCAGCGGCGTCAGTATCCGCACGAAGCCGAGCTGGAGGCGCGCATCCGCAACTACGAGTTGGCCGCCCGCATGCAACTGAGCGCCGGCAAACTCCTCGATCTATCCGGCGAGAGCGGAGCCACGCGCAAGCTCTACGGCCTGGACAACCCGACGACGGCCGGCTACGGCCTGCGCTGTCTGATGGCCCGGCGGCTGGTCGAGGCAGGGGTGCGGTTTGTGCAGGTCTTCCCTCCGGTCAAGCCGCAGTTCCAGCCCTGGGACGCGCACAAGGACGTCAAGACCGAGAACGAGGCCATCTGTGGCCAGACCGATTTGCCGTCGGCGGCGCTTATCAAGGACCTGAAGAGTCGCGGGCTGCTGGACGAGACAATCGTGTTGTGGTCGGGCGAGTTTGGCCGGCTGCCGGTGTCGCAGAACGGCAAGGGCCGCGATCACAACCGCAACGCCTTCAGCCTGCTCCTGGCCGGCGGTGGCTTCAAGGCGGGACACTTTCACGGCGCGACCGACGACGTCGGCTATCGCTCTGTCAAGGATCGTGTCACCGTTCCCGATCTGCACGCGACGCTGCTGAACCAGCTCGGGTTGGATCACGACAGGCTGTCGTATCGGCATCACGGCAGCGACGAGACGCTGACCGATGCGCGAGTGACGAAGGCGCGGGTGATATCCGCACTGCTGGAGTGACCCGTTGTGCGGGCGGGGGGGGGGGGGCGGGGGCCAAAAATAGG
>JBBSDR010001259.1:0-3006 GCA_038240465.1 Gemmatales bacterium | reverse complement strand
GTTGCCGTGGAGACCAGCCAAGCTCTGCCGATTTGCCGTACTTCTGCTGGAACAGATCAGCCAGTTCGGCCTCTGAGGGCAAATGAACCTCGCCCATCGCTTCGTCTCCGTGCAGGCCCCCCGGCTGTTCGAGTGCTGATACGCTCACGAATCCCCCCGCGATTGGTCATTGGCCATTCGGGAACAGCAACTCCGCCAGCGGCACCAGACAGCGATCCCAGCAATGATGTTCCTCGACGAACGCTCGCCCGGCCACTCCCAGGCGCTGCCGCCATTCGGCATCGTCGAACAGCGACAGCAGGGTCGCGGCCCATTCGTCCGGAGTCGTCGCGGCCAGGAGATGCCGGCCCGGAATCGTTTGTAAGCCACCCAGGCACACCGGCGACGCGACCACGGCGCGTTCCATCGCCAGCGCTTCGAGGACCTTGTTCTGCACTCCGCGCGCGATCCGCAGCGGCACGATGGCGACCGCAGCACGTTCGACCCAGGGCCGCACGTCCGGCACGGTCCCGATCACCTCGACTCCGGCCACTTCAGCGAGCTGCTGCACCGCCGGCGCCGGCTGGCGGCCGACGATGTACAGCTTCGCGTCCCGGCGCCGCTGCAGAATCTTAGGCCATACTGTCTCACAAAACCAGACGACCCCATCGACGTTGGGCCGATAGTCCAGCGCGCCGACGAACACACACGACACTTCACTCGACGGCGGCGCGGGCCGGAAGTAGTCCAGATCGACGCCGTTGGCCACGACGCGGGCCGTGCGCTCGCCGGCGAACTCCTCATACAGGGCCACCTCCGCCGGCGTCGTCAGAACGACGCCGCGCGTCCAGTTCGGCAGCGCCTTTTCGAGCTTCCGCAAACGCCGGCCCTCCAGCCGATAGAGCCACTTCTTCGGGACCTTGCTCGCCAAAGCGTAATCGAACCACTTCTGGCTGTCGACGTCTACCAGATCGACCACCGCCGGCACCTTGCTCAGCGGACCGCGCTTCAGATAGGGCGTCATGGCCGACGAGGACGCCAGAACGCAGTCGAAACGCACCTCGCCGCACCACTGTTCCAGCAGCCGGACCAGGGCGGGCGAGTGAAACGCGCCCTCGGTGATCGATCCTCCGCGAGCCAGCGACCAGAGCGCCCGCGCCCAGCGGCCCAGACCGGCGAGCGGCACAACCGTGACGCGCTCGCACACGGCTCGCAGGGCGTCCTCGGCCCCCGGCGCCGGCGGCTCGTCGCTCAGGGCGGCGAGATGGACGCGGGCATGGCGCGACAAATACTTCAGCGTATGGAACGTCCGGATGCGATCCCCCTTGTCGGGAGGATAGGGCAGCCGATGCGTCAGGTGCAGCAGGTGAGCGGTGGGTGGGGTCACGTTGATGCGGACTCAGGCGGTCTGTGTCTCGATGCGGATGGGCGCCACTTCGCCGGACGAGGGTGGAGGCGGCTCCTGATCGCGCTTATGGGCCAGACGATTGTAGCAGTCTTCGACGGCTGGTCCGCCGGGAATGCAGAGCAGTTTGCACGGCCAGCGGCACGAACGGCCCAGGAGGTAGAAGGACGTCACGAAGATCAAGCGCAGGTCCAACCACAGGCCGAGATGGCGAACGTAGAACAAATCGCAGGCCAGCTTGCGTCGAACGCTGTCCAGATCGGTATCCGGCGGCAGCTGCACCTGGGCCAACCCCGTCAATCCGGGACGCACTTGCATCCGCTCGCGATAGTGCGGAATGGCCTGTTCGAGGCTCGGGACGAACTCGGGACGCTCCGGCCGGGGACCGACCAGGCTCATGTCGCCGCGCAGGACGTTCCACAATTGCGGCAGTTCATCGATGTGCGTCTTGCGAAGAAACCGGCCGACGCGAGTGACGCGCGGATCGCCCGGCTTGCTCCAGCAGGCGCCGTTCGTCTCACTATCGACGACCATCGAGCGAATCTTGTAAATGTGGAAGGGCAGGCCGTTGAGGCCGAGGCGAATCTGCGAGTAGAACGCCGGGCCGCGCGAGGTGAGCTTGACCAGGGCCACGCCGAGGAGGATGAGCGGCAGGGCGGGAATGCTCATCAGGAGGGCGAAGACAAAATCGAGGACACGTTTCACGGACGGGTAAAGGCCCGGCCTCACCAGCGAATCAGAGGATTCGCGCTGGGGCGGACCCGCCTGGGCCACTCGCACCTCAACATGATTGGAGCGACTCTTGGCGACCATCCGACGACATCCCTCATTGACAACGCATCCGTGAACACTCAGTGGGGTCCCTCCCTTCCTCGGTCCAGCCTCAGGGGAATAGTGTCCCCTGGAGTTCCGGCAACCAGGTCTTCAACAACGCAACACCCGCATCCTGGTCCAGCGGTTCGTTCAGCGAGGCCATCTCCCGAACAACGTACAACTTGAACAGCACCGGCTTCTTGCGAAACGCATGCCGCGGGTTGTCCGGGGCCTGCCAGCCGTCCGAGGCGCTCCAGCCCCAGAAGATTCGTAGCGGCGCCGTCTCGGCCGAGTTCGGCTTGTGGAAGCGCGCCGTCCAGAAGGAAGCACGCGAGCCATCGTCGCAGGCCACGTCCATGCGTATCGGCTGGCCGTGCATCGTGTATCCGGCCCCACCGTAGCACACGTCCGGCGTGTGGACCGACAGGGGACCGAAGCGCCCGCCCATCAATATCACCGACACCGGTTGCTTATCGGCAGTTCGCACGAATTCCCGGCGAACGATGCGGGCGATGCCGACACGAGAAGCGCCCTCGGACTGTTCCGTGTCCAGCGGCAACTCCCGTCCGGTCCAGCCGCTCGGGGCCGCTGGCGTCTGCTCCATGCGTTCCAGCGCCATATCGAGATCGCGGCCACTGCCCCAGCGATCCGTCCACAGACCGTGGACGACGGCGGTCCCCAGGAGCAGGACCAGTCCCGCCGCCGGTACGAGGCGCCGATCGCCTTTCCGCCATGAGATCGCGAAAACCGTGGACAACTGCTTCTCCTTGGAAGCTGCAACTCTGAGGCGAGCCGGGAGCGTAAGCGAC
>JBBSDR010001258.1:0-3007 GCA_038240465.1 Gemmatales bacterium | reverse complement strand
TACGGCAACGTGACAAGCAATGCGTACGACAGCGACAATGGTCTGTCGAAGTCGACCACCGAGGACCCCGGCCTCACGGTCTTCGAGTCGATGAGCTGGACTTATGACAACGACGACAACGTCCTGACGACCACGGACGGAGACGGTAACGTCACCGGCGACAGCTTCGACAAAGCCAGCCGGGTGCTGAGCGAGGTGGTCAAGGACAGCAGAAAGAAAAGGTGTCAGGACCCGAATCCAAGTAATTTTCCCAGAATACAATGAGGGAAATAAGGTGTCAGGAAGCGTTATTCTAGGTTGTTTCCACTGATTTTTTCGCACAACGGCGCCCAGTGACCCGACAACGCAGTCAACAGCGGTTGTCGCCTCTCCAGGAGAACACGCATCGTGAACTGTCTTTCCCCCAACGGTCGCCCTCCCGCGCACCCCGAAAAGGGGTACCCCGAAAAGGGGTCAAACCCCGTTGATCCAAGAAAGCGGACAGTATACGAAGGTCGTGAGGCCTATTATTTTGCGAGGACAAAATGATGCGACTTCTCCCTCTACTTGGAATTGCAGTGGCTCTCTCTCTTTCCAGTCCTGGAGATCGGAGGTCCACCGTGACTGAAGTCCCTGGCAAGCGGTCGTCTTTCGGGTGCCGTCTGTCATTTCCACTGACAGAAGAAGGGCATCGCGACCATCAACAATTGTGTCTCGAGATCACGAACTCTCATTCGAGTGTTCCGTTGGAGATCCCTTATGTTCTCTTTGTTCAGGAAAACCTCACAGTCGAATTCCGTGATGAGCAAGGGAAGACAGCTCATGAGTTTTGCTATGCCGGTTTCATCTCGTCGTTCACCGAACCCGAATATCAGCTCGTTCAGCCCGGGCAAACATACTCCAAGACATTCTTTGCTGCCTGTATAAAATCCGCACAGCAAACGATCCCGTTACCGGGGGTCTACCAACTGTATGGTCGGTTTAACGTGAATGGACAAGAAGCCTGCTCCGACCCGCTCCAGATTTCTCTCCCTGGTCTTCCCAAGCCTCCGCACAAGTGAGCCAGGAAAAGGGGTCAAGCCAGGAAGGTCCGAAAAGGGGGTCAAGGTCCGAACCCGAAAAGGGGTCAAACCCCGAACTATTTCCGTAACTATTTGCAAGGAAAAGGGGTCAAATTCCGTTCCAAATCTAAGGCGAATTTGGAACGGGGTTTGATCCCTTTTCCTTGCTATCCGTGAAACGTACGGGTCCGAGTCGGAGTATTTTGCGAGGACAAAATAATGCGTGTTACCCTACTACTTGGAATTGCGGCAGTACTCACTCTCTCAAGAACCAGAGATTGGAGTCCACCCGTGTCCCAACCGCCTCTCAAGCCCTCTTCATTCGGCTGCCGTATCTCATTTCCACTGACGGAACAAGGGGATCCCGATCACAAGCATCTGTGTCTTGAGATTACGAACTTTCATTCGAGCAGCCCCCTTGAAATCCCTTATGTGCTCTGGCCTTATGAGAACCTCACAATTGAATTCCGTAACGGGCAGGGCAAGACAGTCCACGAGTTTTGGTATGCGGACTTAGTCTCAATCATTCAGGAACCCAAGCGCATCTTGGTTCGTCCGGGTCAAACCTACTCTGTGACATTCTTTGTCTCGTGCATTTGCTCAGCAGAGGAAACAGTCACCAGAGCCGGAGAGTATGAAATGTATGGTCGCTTTGAGGTTAGGGGGCAAGTAGCCAAATCCCAGTCGCTCCAAATCTCACTCCCTGGCGCGCGCAAAGATCCGAGAAAATGAGTCCGGAAAATTATCAACGGATTGGAAACGGAGGTGGAATCCGGAATGGAAAAGGAGGAAAGGAAAAGGGGTCATTGCGCCAGGCGAAGCCTGGAGAAGGGGGATGAGATGTAACGAGTACAGTTCGGAAACCTTCCGTTGGGCCAGGAAAAGGGGTCAAACCCCGAACTGTTTCCGTAAGTATTTGACACCTACCGACTCGCGTTCGTAACGACCAGATTTCGCATCCTCTGAGTTTGGAAACTCTCCTCATGCAACCGCACGATCCCTCCCGACGGCGTCTCCTCGGCGGCCTGTTCGGCTGGCTCCTTCCTCGCAAGGCCCAGGCAAAGGCGGCTCCATCGCGGACTCAAGCCGAACCTGCCGGCGGCACCCTGATCAGTAATACCCGCAGTTTCAGCTATGAAGCCAAGGGGCAACTCACTCGCCAGAGCGCGACCCAGTTCACCTTCGATGGCCAAACCCGCTTGACCACTATCACCCATTTCTGATGCTCGCGCCGGGAGAGCCAACTCGCTCTGCTCGCCCTTCCGGCAGCATCCACAACCTTCCTCCCTTTGGCCCGGCCTACCATCATGTCCTCCGACGCCGACCCTCACCTTGTCGCACTCTTCCAGCGCGTGCAACTGAACCCGGGTTCCGCTGACGCCCTCCATCAATACGCCAACGCCCTTCGCGACGCCGGCCGACTCGATGATGCCGTGTTCCGCTTCGAGCAAGCGTTGCGGCTGGCACCCACCGCCGCGCCGATCTGGCACAGCCTGGGACTGACCCTCAGCCAGCTCGGACGCTGGAACGATGCCGCCGCCGCTTTCCGCAAGGCCATCGCCCATCAGGCCGATTACGGCTCCGCACACAATAACCTCGGCACCGCCCTGCTCGAACTGGGCAAGACCGCCGAGGCCGTCGATTGCTTCCGCGCCTGTCTGCGCGTCATGCCCGGCTGCGTCGAGGCCCACAACAACCTCGGCGTCGCCCTGGCCGACCTCAACCAGCACGAAGAGGCCCTACGCTCTTTCCACGCCGCGCTTGCTCTTCGCCCCGAGTGTCCCGAGACGCACCTCGGCCTGGGCGCCGCCCTCAGCGAACTGGGCCGCGATGACGAGTCGATGCGCCATTTCCAGGAAGCGCTGCGTTTGAAGCCGGATGCCGCCAATGTCCACAATGACGTCGGCATCGCCTGCGCCTCGCTGCTGCGCTTCGACGAGGCGCTGGCCCACTTCGAGCGGGCGCTG
>JBBSDR010001257.1:0-3008 GCA_038240465.1 Gemmatales bacterium | reverse complement strand
GACAAACCTGTCCAGCCGGCACGTCCAGATGAAGGTCTACAACCTCCAGGTGGAGGGGCTGAACAACTACGCCGTCGGTCAATCGGGGATTCTCGTGCATAACAAGAACCCTGCTCCACAGACGGGTGTACCTGGGATGGCAGCTGGCCGGTATCAATCGCCCCGTTCCCTCATTGAATCTGCGACCAGTTGGGAGAACGATCTGAACAGGGCTGTTGGTGCTCGCATGCGTGAGTTGGGGATTCCCGAAGACATGATCGGACTTCGGGGCATTCCTGGCATCAACGAGGGCCGGGCTTTTGTTCGATTCCCAGACACCCAGATTGGCGGGAACCTCAATCCGGCTGTGAATCCAGCCTGGAAGCCAGGCATCGCTCTCGATCATGGTGTCTTGGATGTTGCTCATCCTCAGATGAGCAAGGTTCCGGCTTGGAGCGAGCGGGCGACGGTTCTGCGCGACCGTGTTGATGCCGCAATCGTACATGAGTACATCGAGGCAACGCTTACTCCTCCACAAGGGTTGAGTGGGCCAGCCCGTGTCGAGTGGTTGCACAAGGAGGCGCTCCGGCGTGCGCCGGACACGATGCTTCCAATCACGGAGAGGGGCAGAGAAATCCTCCGGCAATACCGGAGCGCTGAAGGTTTGGCACCCTAAACCTAAAGGAGGTTGTCGTGATCCATTACGTCTATGTCGGGCATTTCGCTCGTCAGGGCGATTTCATCGCATTCCAGAAAGAGGCTGATGGCTCATTGCGCCCGGTCGTCACCCGTCCCTTGTCAATGGAGGCGATGCAAAACGTCCTCCACCAGAGAGGACTGACGGCCGCTTCCCTTCCCGAAGAATGGGGGCTGTGGCTTGACGATGGGTTCATCGTCTGCGACCGATTTACCCACAGCCGCGACGCCATCGAGGTAGTTCGACGCCTGGCAACAGAAACCGGCTGTGATGTTGCCGATTACTCATCGCAATCGCTCATGTCGCCGGAGGAACTTTCTTTCGCCTGGGAGCCGCAAGTTCAATCCGGAAACGGGAACCTCCAAGGGAACCGAGCCGAACCAGCCGCTGCAGCCGACCGGGGCCGCCATTCTGGTTCTCCGTGACATAAAGCCGTTGCAGGCGGCCCCGGCGGCTGAGCTTAGTCGTTCGGCGGAGGAGGGCAGCGATGGAAGCACTGCGAGTCGGACGCAACGAGCGCTGCCCGTGTGGCAGCGGCAAGAAGTTCAAGAAGTGCTGCCTGCTGCGGCAATCCAACGGGCCGCCTCCCGCGAACGGGATCGGCCTGGCGCCCCAACCCGGCACCCGCTCCCCGCAAGAACTGACGAAGCCGGCCCCGCCTACTTTTTGGCGGCATCCTCCCGGACGACCGGACGCACCCCCGCCTCCCGGAGGGGAATGGGTGGAATATGTCTTCGTCAGGGACAAGGGGTGGACGCATCAAAGCGAACTCAAGCCGGGCGACCAGTACCAGCTCAAGGACGGCGGGTGGAAGACGCATCAGCCCGAGAAGATCGAGGCTACCGGCAGCCACCCGTTCTGGGTAGAATCAGGGGAGGACCTCGACCAGCGGCCGGTCCCCGAGTGCTGCCCCGCCGAAGTGCCCGGCGCTGCCATCCGCGGCCGGTGGGTCGCCGCGCGAGACCTGCGCGTCGGCGACATCCTGATCACCCGGGACGGGCGGCGGGTGCCGGTGACAAACCTGTCCAGCCGGCACGTCCAGATGAAGGTCTACAACCTCCAGGTGGAGGGGCTGAACAACTACGCCGTCGGTCAATCGGGGATTCTCGTGCATAACAAGAACCCTGCTCCAGGAAAGGTTCCAGGGATGGCTGCCCCCGGTGTACCCAATCCCGAGGTGATCGCCCGTGTCAGCCGTAACCCGCAAGCCGTCGAGCGGGCTGTTGCCCAGCGTATGCGGCAAGTCGGCGTTGAGGAAGAATTCATCGGGATCAAGGGAATGCCTGGGGTGGAAGAGGGAGCGTTCACCCGTTATCACGGCCCGCAAGGCGGTGGCAACATCAGGCCAGATCACCCGAACGTCGTCTCGGGGCGTTGGCGGGCGGGTATCAACGTCGATGAAGCAGTCTTTGACCCCACTTTCCAAGGTCTGGCAGGCAACCCTCGCGTTGTGTCGCAGGAGGCCGCGAGGGCGTACCATGAAGCCTGGGCGCGTGCCTCGAACACGACAAGGATGGATGCGGTGATCGCCCACGAATATACGGAGGTGCGGGCCGTTGCAACAACCGAATTGCAGCGCCTGCATGGCCCAGAGTGGCCGCACTACGCCGCCGTTAAGAACGCGCCCGATACTACGCTGAAGATTTCCAACGAGGCTCGTGAACTGCTCCGCTTGCAGCGGCGGGCTTTAGGACCGGAGTAAGGAGGTACTACATGGCTCTCGTCCACTATTTGTACATTGGCCACTTCATCCCCGAGGAAGGATTCGTCCGGATCCAAGACCACCGGCTTGTTGCCACGCGGCCGCTCAACATGGAAGTGGTGGCTATGCTTCTGAGCAAATATCTCGGAGATAGGGCATCCCCTGAAACCCTTGCCGAGGAATGGGGCATGTCAATCTTCCCGGACTACATCGTGTGTTACGTTTGGTCGCCACGGGCTGCGTTGGAATTCGCCGCTGACTACGCCGAGCAACAGGGGGCAACTATCGTCAATATGGGGTCTTTTTTGCTGATGACCCCCGAACAGTTGCGGCAGTCAGCCGCCTTCAACCCGCCGTCCGCGGCGCCACTGGAAGTTGTGGCAAAATCGGGAGCATAAAGGATAGCCTCCTATCGAGCCGTCGGAGCACAAGCCACCGAACCAGCCGCTGCAGCCGACCGGGGCCGCCATTCTGGTTTTGCGCGACATGACGGCTCTTCAGGCGGCCCCGGCGGCTGAGCTTTAGCGTTCGGCGGCTGTTAATGCGCAACGGATCGTCGGTTGGGATCGCGGTTGCCGAGGGGACGAAATAGGGCAGAGGCGAAAGCCTGTATGCTCGGAGTTGGTTGGG
>JBBSDR010001256.1:0-3009 GCA_038240465.1 Gemmatales bacterium | reverse complement strand
TGGAGTCTTCGCATCAACGACTGGAGTCTTCACCGAGGCGAAGACTCCAGTCGCTTACGCTCCTGGCTCGCCAATGCAGTACGGCGGACCTATCCATGCGGCGGCAGTTCCGGCGGCGCGGGCGGTGGCGGAGGCACAATCGCTCCCGTCGTCGAGACGGCACGCTCCAGCGGAGACGGCGGCGTCTCGCGCATCGCCTGGCTGATCTGCTGAAAGCGCGCCGCCACTCGGCCATGCACGCTCTCCGGATCGTGGATGTCGCCCGCCCGGTTGCCAGTCAGCAACTCCAGTCCCTCGTCGAGCGTCTCAATCGGCCAGAGATGGAATCGGCCGCGCCCCATCTCCTCGATCACGTCGGGACGCAGCACCAGGTTCGTCACATTCGCTTTCGGGAAACAGACGCCTTGCGTGCCGGTCAGCCCGGTCAGACGACACACATCGAAAAAGCCCTCGATCTTCTCGTTGATGCCGCCGATGGCCTGGATCTCACCGTGCTGCGTGACCGAACCCGTGACGCCGACGTCCTGCCGCAACGGCAATCTGGACAGAGCGCTGACCAGGCAGAACAACTCCGCCGCCGAGGCGCTGTCGCCGTCGATGCCGCTGTAGGACTGCTCGAAGGCCATGCTCGCGCCCAGGCCGATCGGCATCTGCTGGGCGTACTTGCCGCGCAGGTAGCCCTCCATGATGAGCATGCCCTTATCATGCGTGCTGCCCGACAGCCGGCTCTCACGCTCGATGTTGATCACGCCCGTCTGGCCGACCCAGGCCGACGCCGTCAGCCGGGCCGGCCGGCCGAAACTGTAGTCGCCCAGGCTCAGGACCGTCAGGCTGTTGATCTGGCCGACGCCCTTGCCCACCGGCCTGATGAGCAGGGTGCCATCTTTCATCAACTCCAGCGTCTGCACCGCGAACCAGTTGCTGCGATAGACTCGCTCCTCCAGCGCCTGGCGAACGTGAGCCACGTTGACAACCTGCGCGCCCGCCTGGTTGCACCAATAACCCGCCTCGCGGGCCACGCCAGCGACCTGGCTGAAGTCCGCCGATACCTGGCGGCGGTCGGCCACAAGCCGCGCTCCGTAGCGCACCAGTTCGCGGACGGCCCCATTGTCGAACGGCTTCAGCCCCTCGCGCTCGCTCAGCAGCCGTACCAGCCGGGCGTAGTAACCGCACAGGGTGGCGTCCAGCGGCATCTCGAACGCGAACTCCGCCTTGACCTTGAACAGCTCGTTGAAGTCGGGGTCCATGACACTGAGGTAGTAGAACAGGTTCGGACTCCCGACGACGACGAGCTTGACGTCGAGCGGGATGGCCTGGGGCTTCAGGCCGGACGCTCCCAGCGGCACGTTCGTGTCATACGAGTCGATCTGGATGCGGCGGTTCTTGAGCGTGCGCTTCAGCTCCTTCCACATCAGCATCTCGTCGATGGCGTCGTCGAGATAGAAGAGAACGACGCCGCCGTTGCCGCGCAGCAGGGTGCCGGACTTGATCTGCGTGAAATGCGTCAGGATGCGGCCGGTGAAGTCGATACTGCGTTCGACGAAGCCGAAGAGGTTCTTGTACGTCGGCACGTCCTCGACAAGTACCGGCGGCCCCTGACGATTGCCGTTATCGACGACGACGTTGACCTCGTAGTCCCAGTTGGCCGGCAAAGGCGGCGGCGCCATTGGCATGGGCTGCTGCTGTGGCGGCGCCTCTCCTTCCTGGGGCGGCGGCGGTGAAGGCGGCGGCATCGGCATGCCGAAAAACGGCGCCAGGTTGTCGAGCATGTGCTGCTTGACTCGATCGAGCCAGACGCGGACCGGCTCGACGGCATAGCGCTGCCAGAGTGGATCGATCATCGACGTCAGGATCGCCTCGGCCAGGGTCCGCTCGATGCTCTGGATGGCCTTTCCCAGTTCGAGAATCGCGGCTTGCTGCTGCTCGAGGATCGGCTGGGTCTCGCGCAGCAGATCGACCTGCCGTTGCAGGAACGCTTCCAGTTCTTCGAGACTCAACTGCGCGGTCTCCTCGGTCGTGAGCGGCACCAGTTCGCGCAGGGGAGCGAAGACGAGATTGCCTTCCGGGCCGATATCGACGTGCAGTTCGCGCTGGACGGCCATCTCGCGAAGCTGCTGGAACAGTTCCTCGCAGCGCTGATTGCAATCGCGCTGCAGTCGTTCCTTCTCCTGGTTGAAGCCCTGGTATTGCAAGGCGCGGGGCAGGATCTGGACGAGCTTGAGCGGCAACTCGCGCATGTCGCGCCGGAGTTGCGCTCCCTGGCCGGCCGGCAGGGACAGGGCGAGGGGGCGGTCCGGCTCATCGAAATTGTTGACGAAGACCCAGTCGGGGGGAGTCGGCTGTCCGGCGATCCGTGCCTCGACGAAGGTGCGGAGGAGCCGCGGCAGATTGGTGCCGGACAGACCGATGGCGAAGATGTTGTAGCCGCTGCCGCGCACACCGAGTCCCAGTTCGAGGGCGCGGACGGCGCGCGGCTGGGCGACGAGTCCGTCGAGCGGTTGCAGTTCGGCGGTTGTGGTGAAGGGGAACCAGGCCGGATCGAGCGGCAGTTCGATCTCGGCAACGGTCAGCGAGCGAGGGGTAGTTGACGTCATGATGGCGCGACTTTCTCCAGGACGAGATACGGTAAAGCGCCGCTGGGGCGATCCGAGATGATGACGATACCGTTCGTGACGGGCATTTGCCAGTACGCGGTTTTTTTCACGAGATCATCTTGTTACAGTGCTTGTTGAGAAAGGAGGGAACGTCATGTCAAACGAAGTAGAACTCGCCGCACTGCGGATTCAAGTTGAGAATCTTCAAGTGGCTTTGCGCCGCGCGGAAGAGCGCCTGGAAGATGCACACGAACGACTGAAGTGCATGGAGGAGTGATCGTTGCGTGGGGCGGTCGGGGGTGTGGGGGGGCCCCCCAAACCCAACCCGCCGGCACGTTTTTTAAACACCGGGCGAAAAAGGTCACAAAATGTAAAATAGTTAAAAACCCCGAAACCCAAAACCCCCACTCCCGCG
>JBBSDR010001255.1:0-3010 GCA_038240465.1 Gemmatales bacterium | reverse complement strand
CTGGCGGCCGGCGAACACTTCCGCAAGCAACCCCTGGAGCGCGACGTCGTCATCGCCCTGTTCGACGCCGAGGAGCCGGGCTGGTTTCACACTCCGGGCATGGGATCGGTTCGTTTCTATGAGGACCAGCGCCGGCCGATCGGCTTCCACGCCGTCTTCATCATGGACCTTGTCGGCCATGACGTGCCGCTGCCGGCCCCCGAGTTGAACCACGTCGCGCCGCAGTTCTCTCAGTTGCTCTTCCTCACCGGTGCGGAGAGTCATCCCAAACTGCCCGACATCGTGCGCCAGGGCCGAATTGCCGAACTGCCCATCGTGGCCACGCTCAACCGCCGCGTCGGCGACATGAGCGACCACGGCGTCTTTCGCACACATGGCGTCCCCTATCTCTTCCTGAGCTGCGGCCGCTGGCAGCACTATCACATGCCGAGCGACACCCCCGAAAAGCTCAACTACGACAAGATGGCCCGCATCCGCGACTATCTGATCGGCCTGGCGCGGCGAGTGAGCGAGACGGTCCTGCCTCCCGCCGCGGATCGGCCTGGCCTCGAAGCGGACACGTCCGCATTCGAGATCGCTCTCTTGCAGGAGGCGCTGGGCGACCAGGGCATGCTCTTCCTGCTCGGCGCTATCGGTCTGTCGCGGCTCGAGACCAGCGCCCACCTCGACGCGCTCGCCAGCCGGCTCCAGTCGTACTTCGATTTGTGAACGGCCTGAGGCCCGACGGCGAAATCACTTCTTGCCGCTTGCGGCTTAGCGGGCTTTCGCGGGCGGCCCGCTAAGCCGCAAGCGGCAAGAAAGAGGGAAGTTGTTTCGCCGTCGGGGCTAAATCTCCGGTCCTCTCTGACGAATAACGAAATAGAGGAGGTTGAATAACGAGCAACCTCGATAAACGTTCACTTCGAGAGGACACCTCACCATGTGCAAGAAACTCTTTTTCCTCGGTCTGATCGCTGCCGGCGGGTTCATGGTGTACAAACACTACGATGTCAGAGTGCGCCCGCGAGACGATTCGCCCGAGAAGCAGATTCGCCGCGAGCGTGAGAAGATGGGGGAACTGGACGGCGAGATTCGCCGGTACATCAGCCTGGTGGCCGCGCGCGAGATCGACGTCAAGAACCTCGACAAGGACATCAAGCAACTGCGCAAGCAGGTGAGCCAACTCGAGCAGACCACGCTGGTCAAGACTTCGGAACTGAAGAGTTCAGCCAACCTGGTCAAGGAGTCGTCGAAGAACGATGCGGAGCGCACTCGATCCTTGCGGGACCTGAACCGCACGGCCGACGCCCTGGCCCGCAACAAGGCCGAACTCCAGGCCAAGGAGGATCAGTTCGAGGCGGAGAAGGAAGCCCTCGACGCGGCTCACGAGGAGTTAGTCGTCTACCAGAATGAGAAACGCGCGCTCGAAACCGAGTTGGCCCTGCTCGATGCCAAGGTCGCCCACATGCGCGTCGATGAGATCAAGAACCGCGAACACTTCGACAAGAGCAAGTTGGCCCAGCGAACGCTCAGTATCAAGGATCTGCGCAATCGCATTGAGGTGCGCGAGAAGGAGCGCGAGTTGCGAACTCGCTATCTCGGCGCCGCAGCCCAGCCGATCGTCGCGCCCAACGAGAAGGACATCCTCGATAAGGTCGAGAAACTGACGGGGAAGAAGTAGAATACAGGAGTCAGGGGTCAGAAGTCAGTGAAGAGAACAGCGAGCGAAACGCAAGCGTTGTTCGTGTCCTGACCCCTGACCCCTGACTCCTGACTCCTGGGGACAAAATGTTCGGCTTCGGTTGGCTGGCTCTGCGACAGGTGCAGGCCGCGCTGGAAGATGGACGCCTCGACGAGGCCCAGCGATTGCTGGACCAGCCATGCGTTCGAGACCATCGCCGGCACGGTGAACTGCTGCGCGAGTTGACCCGCCTCTACGTCGAACGCGGCGAACGCCAATTGCGCCAGGATGACGTCGAGTCCGCCTGGCAGGATTTGCTCCGTGCCGAACAGTTGGGAACGGGAGATCGCGGAGCGGAACGCTTGCGCCAGGCCCTTTCCCGCCTCGGGTTGGCTCAGGTGCGCGCGCTTCTCCAGGCCGGCGATCCGCGACGAGCCAGCCAAGCCATCGGCCAGTTGCGAGATCACCTCGTCCGCAATGCCGAACTGCAACTCCTCGAAGAGACGACCCGCAACTGGTTGACCGCGCAGGAGCAGGCCGAACAGGGCGACTTTGGGCCAGCCCTTCAAACAGTCGATCACATGCAGCGGCTCTTGCTCGGGCCGGCGGGACCACTGGAGCAATTTCGTCAGGGTTTGACGGACAAACAGCGCGACTTCGGCGAGCGGCTCGCTCAACTTCATGAGGCCACGGATGGCGGACGCTGGCGCGACGTTCTCGAACTCGCGGAGAACATCCTGGGCGTGGCCCCACAACATCCCGAAGCCCGGCGGGCGCGCGCCCGCGCCTGGCGCGCCATCGAACCCATCACCGTCGCCGAGCGTCCCCACCATGAGCCGGCCATCCCCGTACCGCCGTTGCGGCAGGAATCCCCACAGCGGTTCTTCCTCTGGGTCGATGGCGTGGGCGGCTACCTGCTCTGTCTGTCGCCGCACATCACGCTCGGTCAGGCGACGCCGGATGCGCCTGTCGATGTGCCTTTGATCGCGGATGTATCCCGGTTGCATGCCACGGTGACGCGCGACGGTGAGGGCGGCTACCTGCTCGAAGCGCCTCGTCCGGTCCAGGTCAACGGCCAGACGGTGACGCGCTGGGTGTTGCGTCCGGGGGATCGCTTGACGCTTGGGCCGTCGTGTCAGTTGCAGTTTCATAAGCCGGTGCCGCTGAGCGTCTCGGCGCGGATCGACCTGGTGAGTGGTCATCGCTCCTTGCCGGGCATTGACAGCGTACTGCTGATGGCCGACACGCTGGTGCTTGGAGCAGGCGAGCAGAGCCACGTTCGCATCGCCGAGTTGAAACATCCACTGGTGTTGTTCCGTACCAAGGAAGGACTCGGCATTCGCTACCCCG
>JBBSDR010001254.1:0-3014 GCA_038240465.1 Gemmatales bacterium | reverse complement strand
GGGCAGTTAAGCATCTGAGGCATCGCTGCTCCCGATCTGACGAGTGATGCATTTCAAAACATGGCTCTTTGGCTTAGCATACAATGCTGAAACGAGAAATACGACGGACAATACATTAAAAACGGTGCCTTGGTCCGTTCTTCGAGAACGGACCAAGGCACCGTTTCCAATCAGTCACCGGTGATCAGCAAGATGTCCTCTTCTCTTTGCATTGCCGCCGTCCGGCCACCGTCCAATCGTGACGGCAGTTGGCACGGGCGCTTCAATTCCGATCAGGTTTCGGTGCTTGGCTAGGCAAGGCTTGCGAAGATCACTGCGAGTGGTAAAGTGAAGTTCGGGTGGATCCGGCCTTCGACCCTTTACGCTCCGATCCTCGCTTCGACGCGTTGATCCAGCGAATGAATGTAACCTTATAACTGGGCCGGCACAACAAGATTCGCATCTAGCATGATGTTGGCGACAAGGAATGGACAACTTTGGCTATCCTATTTACCAGGGCCAAAGACCACCGTTTGGCTCACACTTTTCCGGTTACCCGCTGAAGGAGATTCAGGAACCGCGAATCGGAGCGCAAGGGATCGAAGACCGGGTCCACGCGGATTTTACACAACCATTCCGCGCGTTCCTCATAAGCCTTCTCCAGCCAGGCAAACGCCTGGTCCTTGTCGTCAAGGCCGATGTAAACTATCGCCTGGTTGATCGGGGAAACGTAGCGGTGTCGGGCAAGTTCCGTCAACTGCTCCAGAGCCTCTTTTGCCTTCGCCGGCTGAGCGGCGGCGGCGTAGGCATAGCCGAGACCCACGAGTGATTCTGGGTTGTCGTCGAGCCGGCTAGCCGTTTCAAACGCCGTAAGGGCTTCAGGAAACCTGCTTTGGAAAAGGTAAACCCAGCCCAGGGAGTAATGAGCGAGCCAGAAGGTTGGATCGGTCTCGATCATGGTGCGGATTTGTTGGACGGCCTGTCCGTACCTGCGGGCATAACAGAATCCCTGGCGTCCAAGGTCTGAACTTATCACCGTTGAGAGCGGGTCCAGTTCCTGGGCACGGCGAAACTCAGCGATCGCTTCGTCATGGCGGCCCATGCACGCCAGACACTTGCCATACAATTGATGCGCTCGGCCGTGATCGGGTTTCAACTCCAAGGATCGCTGGAAAGCCCGTTCGGCCCCGGCGAAATCCCACAGATAACCCGTCAGAATGGCCCCCAGAGTGGTGTGCGCCTCCGCGAGGGAATCGTCCAAGTCGATGGCCCGCAAGGCGGCACTCATTCCCTTGGGAGAGGCGTAGTTCGGTGAGGAGTATCCTCTTACGCTCAACAGGTGGTAGGCAAAGCCCAAACCTGCCCAACCGAGGGCAAAAGTTGGGTCCTTGTCGAGTAATTGGTAATAAAGAGCGATGCTCTTCCGAAGCCCCTCCTCCGTTCGTTTTTCCAGAAAATAGCAGGCGGCTAGGTACAAGCGGTACGCGTCGTCGCCTCCGGGTGGAGGGCCCAGGCTTCTCGCCTTCCTGATAGGCAAAGGGTCGGGCCGGACGCCTGGCCCAGGGGTCCTGGCCGAAGGCGCGCCGGTGCGGTGCGAATGCCCCTCCAGCGCGGTCGCGAACTCTTGCATGGAAGCAAAGCGCTCGGCCGGTTTTTTCGCCAGCGCCTTCAGGCAGATGGCGTCGAGTTGCGGATCGAGGTCGGGCCGCAACTGCGACGGTGGCGGCGGTGTCACCGTCACGATCTGGACCATCAGTTCCCCAACAGTTCCCTGGAAGGGAGGGCGGCCCGCCAACAATTCATACAGGATCACCCCTAAATTGTAGATGTCGCAGGGAGGCCCGATTGCGTGAACGACCCCGTTGACCTGCTCCGGCGACATGTAGACCGGGGTTCCCACGATCATGCCGCTCAGAGTCAGACGGACATCACCCGTTTCGGGACCACGGCGGGCCAAGCCGAAGTCCATGATCACAGGCTGTCCCCCGAGATCGATCATGATGTTACTCGGCTTGAGGTCGCGGTGAATGATGCCTCGTCGGTGGGCCTCCTGCATTGCCAAGGCCATTTGACCAATGAGCCGGACGGCGTCCTCAGTCGGCGGCGGACGGCCGTGCCGAAGGACTTCCGAAAGAGGTTGTCCCTCAATGTAGGCCATGCTCAGGTACCAAACGCCCTCGATTTGCCCAACATCGAAAATGGGGCAGAGATTCGGATGAAAGAGCGTGGCGGCGGCCCGTGCCTCCCGGACGAAGCGCTCCTCGTCGTCCGGGCGAGAGGCAGTGCCGAAACGCGGGATCTTCAAGGCCACGGATCGATCTAATTGGGTGTCATGAGCCAGGTAGACCGCTCCCATGCCTCCCCTACCGAGGAGTTTGTGGAGCGTGTACCGCCCCAGGCGCGCCGGCAGTGTCGCGGGCTGGCCCTCTCGCCATTGGGCAACCGTCCCCGCCCCCGGCGAGAAGGGACCAACCCGCCCAGGAGTATCCCCCTGAGCCGGCGGCAGAGTGGCGAACTCCTCCGACTGGGAAGTCGGAGTCGGCGCCAAAGTGTCACGAGTTTCCTCGGCTTGAGGATTGGGCATAGATTGATCTGTCATCGAACGCCTTCCAGTATTTCCGCTATGCCTTGTTAATTTGTTATCCGCTCTGCAGCATGACCTCTTTTCTCAGCCCACAGGCGGCGGTTGAAAAGATTGCACGGCAGCCTCCACCGTTGGGTAGACGTCGAACGCCGACGACGGCACATGGAACGCGAGGGTCTTCTGAACATGCTCCAATGGTGCCGCCAAGACGACCCGGGAGACTCTCTGTCGCAAAACAATCAGCATCCTAATACCGGCGCTGGCCAGGTAAGTCACGCCGCCAAGGTCGAAGACTAGGTTTTTCTTGCCCTCTTGCAACATTTGCTGGATTTTCGCCGCAACGAGGGGGACCGTGCTCACATCCAAAGTTTCATTCAGGGACAAGACCGTTACCAAGCCTTCCGTTTTTTCCAGAAAGGGTTGCTCCGGAACGGCGGGCAGACGAAGATAT
>JBBSDR010001253.1:0-3019 GCA_038240465.1 Gemmatales bacterium | reverse complement strand
TCGAGCAGGATGTTGCCAGGCTTGACGTCGCGGTGGACCAGTTCCTTGCGATGCGCGTGGTGCAGCGCCTCGGCAACCGTGGCGACGAGGTCAACCGCTTCCGCGAACGAGAAGCGGGTTTCCTTCAGCTTCCGGGCCAGGTCACTGCCGTCGATGAACTTGGAGACGACGAAGCACAGACCGTCTTCCGTGCGACCGACGTCGTAGACGGGAACGATGTGGCGGTGATCCAGACTGGCGAGAATGCGGGCCTCGGCCAGATACGACTCGACATCCACCTGCTGCGCAACGAGACGGGGATGAGGAACCTTGATGGCGACGGATCGATTGAGTTCCTCATCCAGGGCTTGAAATACCCGTCCGAAGCCGCCTTCGCCCAGCAGCGTGACCACTCGATATCGGCCGATCCGCTCGGGCGTGGCATCGGGGACGTTTGCCCACGGCTGATCGTCATTGGGCGGCCTTGTGCGCGGCACGCCGGGTTCGTTGGTCTGGTCGGGCTGGTTCATCAAGGGCATCCCAACGATTCTCTGGTAATGCGAGGAACACCCCCGGCAGGACTCGAACCTGCGACTTTCGGATTAGAAATCCGATGCTCTATCCAACTGAGCTACGGGGGCAAACCGCTTCGGTTCCTTGCTTTGCTTCACTTTTCCGGGCTTCGGCTGTAAACTGCTGACACCTGAAACCAGCAAGAGAAGCGACTTGGATAAGTCTACCGCGTCAGACAAAGCCGACAAGCCCGACAAGCACTGCCCTCAATGGCCTCTTTTTTCCGCACGATCGAAGCCGGCCCGCGAAACCCTCTTCCTGTGCGCCAATTGAGGCAACGCCAGCAAGCCGAGGAAGGACGCGGCAGCGAAGAGGAAAGGAACAGCCGGAATGGTGACGAAGGCAGAGGAGCCATCGGCGGAGGGATTGACGGCGACACTTCATCTGCTGAAATCGCCTGGAGTCCTCTCGGAACGCCTATGGCCGCGCTGCATGAAATCCGAGCGCGAGCGCCTCAAGAGCCGCGAGAATAGCATCGGAACTTGCGTTGTCTGGAAGTGCCGTAAACTGCTCCAGCGCCGGCAAAAAGGCAATTTCAAAGCGGGCAATTTCACCTGCCGGAACGCCCTGCTGATCGTCCCATCGGCTGGCTAACTCGCCAAGAATCGATCGCAAGAGCAGGGACTCGACGCCAGGCGCGGCAATGAACCATTGCTCGCAGACACTGGCCATGCTGGCGACGCTGGCGGGTGTGAAGCCGTCGCTAGACAGGAGCGCGCTCAACTGGTTTCGCGACATCGACCTCGACTCCCAGTTCGCGAATGGTGAAAACCGGGAAGTAGTTCGTCACCCCGATGCTTTGAAGCAACTCCCGCGCGCCGCAAAGGCGGTCCACGATGGAGATTACCTGAACGATCTCACAATCCATGGCGCGAACGCCCTCGATTGCTCGAACAACGGACGTCCCTTTCGTGATTACGTCATCAACGACAACGACGCGCGCACCCCGCTCCACACGGCCCTCGATGCGCTTCTGCGTTCCGTGGTCCTTGACCTTGTCACGAACCCAAAACCCCTCCATCTCCATGCCGTGCATGTGATAGCTGATGACCGCCGCCGTTGCCAGGGGGATGGCTCCGGCTTCAAGGCCCCCGATGGCAGAGATATTCAGGCCCTTCGTTCGCTCGTACAAGACTTCGCCGATCAGGTGAGCGCCGGCTGAGAACACCTGCGTCATCTTGCCGTCGATGTAGTAGTTGCTTTCGGCACCAGACGCAAGGCGGAAGGAGCCGAACTTGAGAGAGCGGTTCTTGAGGATGTCGAGCAGTTTTTCTTCACTGGGAGTCATCATTCGGTCCATCGGTAAGGGTGCAAAGGAGGAAACGACAGTCGATGGATCGGCATCACAAACCGAATCTTATTAACGAAAAGGCAGGATGGCGAACAGATTCGCCCCGAACAGGACAACTTGGGTGGCCAAGGAAGCCTGGATGGCCGTGGGATGCAGTCCGGCTGTGGATGTCAGCGGGCGCGGGCCTGAAGCAGGAAATCGACAAACGCCTTGCCTGCCGGCGATAGTGCCTCGCCTCGGCGCAGCAAGATGCCGGAATGAATCGGCGCGATCTGGCCCGCGAGACTGCGCTGGCTGACTCGACGTCCTCGCGTCACCGCTCCATCCGGCATCAATGGGACGATCGACAGGCCCAATCCCGCCTCGACCATGCGAACGATGATTTCCGTGTTCGTCGTCTCCATCTCGACACGCGGCGACAATCCCTGGCCGTGGAACGCGTCGATGACGTGCGTCCGGCCCGTCGAGCCGCGCTCGAACAGGATGAGCGGCAAATCCACGAGTTGCTGCAAGCAAAGGTTGCGCTTCCGCAACAACGGATGACGCGGCGGCGCGACGAGAAACCAGTCCAGCGAGAACAGGTGCAGATATTCCAGTCCCAGCGACGACTCATACGGCGCCGCCACACCGAGGGCCAGTTCGGGATCACTCAGCAGTGCCTGCTCGATCTCCTGTTCGGTGTGATTGCTCAGCCGAACGCGGATCTGGGGAAACGCCTCGTGAAAGCGACGGACCGCATCGACGAGGACGTACAGGATCAGGTACTGCGTCGCGGCGACATGGATCTCCCTTGGCCCCGCCGGCGCGTTGAGGCACTCGGCCAGTTCGCGGGCGCGCTCCAGAAATGCCAGCGCATGCGGCAGGAACCGCCGGCCCTGTTCGGTCAACGGGTGCGTTCGCCTCACGCCGCGACTCTTGCGATACAGTTCGACACCGAGGCGTTGCTCCAGCGCCAGCAGCCGATTGCGCAGGCCTTGCTCGGTGATGTGCAGCCCGGTGGCGGCGGCGCGCAGACTCCCCTGACGCGACAATTCCACCAGGGCCTGGATCTGATCGGTCGAGAGGGACAACATGGAGGCTCCCTGTTTTGCCGCTTGCGGCTTTGGCGCGAACCAATTTCGCTAAGCCGCAAGCGGCCGTCATCACCTTCTTAGGCGAGCGGCAGGTTCAAACATA
>JBBSDR010001252.1:0-3021 GCA_038240465.1 Gemmatales bacterium | reverse complement strand
CTAGACTCGCCCTGATTAGCCTGCGAACTGCTTCACCTGCCGGACAAGCCGGCAGGGGTCGAAAGCGTTCGTTCACACCGAGGATTAGCCTGCGAACTGCTTCCCCTGCCGGCTTGTCCGGCAGGGGTCGCTCAAACAGCCAAGCAAGCTCTCCCCAACTCTTCAAGACCACAATTAGTCTATCCCCCACAGCCGATCGCCATCTCGGTCTCTTGCGGTTCGATGCAGAAGATGACGAACTCTTCTCGCTTCAGTTTCTGTTGGAAGCAGTGCTGATACAACTGGTCCGCCTTCTCGGTTGTCAACGCCATCCCTCCGCTTTCGCAGCTCAGCGACCTCCCCAACACACAACAATCTTGAGATCAACCTTCGGGAACCGGCGAGCGCGACAGGCCGCGCGGAGCGACGAGGTTTTGCGCGAGCTTCGGGTTCGCTCGCGGACATAGATGGTGGACGAAGTAGGTCTCCACAAGCAGGACGAACCCGGCCAGCAGCAACAGCCACGGCCAAAGTCCATGTCGGCTGCCTGCAGCGCCCAGGTGCTGCACCAGATCGTCGCCACGGATCACCTCACAGGAAGCCGGCTTCCACCACTGCTTTAACAGCGCTGCATCCATCGGCGCCAGCACGCTGTCGCCCCGGCTGACCTGCACCACGATCGGAAGAATCGTCGCACCGCGCTCGATACGGTAGACGCCCGCCTCGTTCGCCTCGAAGGTCAGAAGTCCGCGTCCGCCGCCCGCCGCCCGAATCGCTGGAGTCAGCCGGCGTCCTTCTGGAGTTGCAATCGTTACCGTCTCACCCTTCTGCCAGCCGGACAAAGGCAGCGTGACAATCTCGCCGACGGCGAAGTTGCGCCGCGAACCGGAGGCCGCTAGCTGTGTCAACAACCGGTCGATGAACGGCACGAAGCTCTTTCGCCGCGGCAGATCGCTCCAGCGGTCGTTCGCTCCCGTATTGAGGACAACAACCCGGCCTGCCCCGAAAGGGCGCTCGATCAGCGCCGGTGCGCCTTCGTCAATCCGCGCCAGTACGCGGGCCTTGTCGTCGAACTCGCCGGTGAACTCGTACCAGCGGCGGAAGCGCATCAGGCCCAGGTCGCCGACCTTGGGGTCATCCAGTCCGGCCAGCAGTGGGTGCGACCAATCCACGCTGGTGATGGGAGCAAGGCGCTCGTCATCTGCGGCAGCCGGCCGCACTCGAGCAGGGAGCAAGCCGTCCGCGGGCTGAAGAGGTTTGTAGAGGCGTTCGTTGATCCAGGCCGGCTTGCCCGCGCCGCCAAGGAAGACCGCCACACCGGCCCCACCACGCACGCTCTCCTCCAGGGCGGCGAGGGCGTCATCGCTCAACTCGGGAACGTCAGCGAGGAAGATCACGTCGGCGGCCCGGAAGTCATTCGCTTTCGCCTCAATGGCGGAGAGAGTCGTCAGCCGCAGTGGTTGGCCGGCGGCCTCGGACAGCGCCTTGAGAGCGGTTTGCAGGTGATAGCCGGACGGCAGCGCCTCGGAAGCGATGGCCGGGTTCTCGACCAGTAACAGGCGCAGCGATCCCTGGGTATCGAGGTTGAGCAGGAACTCGTCGTCGGCGGGCAGCGCGTCGGACGGCTCCAGGTGGAAGCGGAGCAGTCCGCTCTCCAGAGTTGCTGACGCCGGCACCTCGAAATCGACCACACTCGGCCGGCCAGGGGTTAGCGTCACGTCCTGCGAGCGGGCCGGCATGTTTCCCGTGGCGTCGAGGAGGAGCTTGCATTTCTGGGATTCATCGCCGACGCAGCCCAACTCGACACGCAGGATGCGCCGTTCTGGTTTGCTGAACTCCAGCAGCCGGGCGCGGGTAATCCAGGCGTTCTGCGCTCCTGCCACGCCAACATCGACGACGCGCACCTTCACCGGCATCGGCAGGCCATCAAGGAATGCCTCGGGCGCACCCTGACGCCAGGCGTGCTGCTGGTTGTCGGTGACGAACCAGATTTCGGCGCTGACGCCGTCGCGCGGCCGGCCGAGCATGCCGCGAATCACCGGCAGCGCCGAGCCAAGGTCTGTTTCCGTGAGATTGGCCTGCACCTCGGCGAGAGCGGGCAGATAGTTCTTCGGTTCGCGCGACAATGGCGTCAGCAGATGCGTCTGCGACCCGGTGAGCAGAATGGCGGTACGGTCGCCCGCCTGATGTCGCTGGACCAGATCGGCGGCGATTGCTTTGGCGCGCTCGATGGGCGGGGCCTGGCCGGAGGCGCGATAGTTCATGCTGTGGCTGACGTCGAGAACGATGAAGCGCTCGCGGACTCCTGATTCGCCGCCGGTGGTCAGCAGCGGCAGGGCAAGGGCGAAGACGAGGAGGAGGATCCATGCGGCCCGCAGCAGGAACAGCAGTACTTGATGCCACTGGATGCGACGTGAGAGTTTTTGCGGCGACAGGTGCAACCAGCGCAGGCTGCTGAAGGGCGTCTGGCGGACGCGCCGCGGCTTGAACAGGTGGATAATCACCGGAATGGCGAGCAGTCCGCCAGCGATCAAAGCCCAGGGAGCAAGAAGGGTCAACGACATGGCAAGCCCTCACTTCCCGAGCTATCCGGAGAATGGCCACAAAAAACACGAAAAGTCACAAAGAAGAAGAGAAAGGGTTCCAGAATGCGCGCCTCTTCCTCCCTCCCATTCTGTCTTCTTCCCTTTTCGTGTCTTTTCGTGTCTTTTGTAGCCATTCTCTTACCTCCTCGTCCGGGCGCGGCGGGCCAGGTAGGCGGACAGGACCGTATCGTATGGCTCGCGCGTATCGATCGGCACATACTCGATGCCGACGTCGGTCAGTCCCTTGCGATAGAACTCACCCAGTTCGCGCATGCGTTCGAGATAGCTGTCGCGAACAGCGGCCGGGTCGATCTCCAGTTCTTGCCCTGTCTCCAGGTCGCGGAACAGGGTCGCGCCGTGGAAGGTGAACTCCGTCTCGGCCGGGTCCTGCACATGGAAGACGAGGACGTCGTGGCGATGGCTGCGGATCAGGCGGATGGCCTTGAGGGTCTCCTCG
>JBBSDR010001251.1:0-3022 GCA_038240465.1 Gemmatales bacterium | reverse complement strand
CCCCTCGCGGGTGTGTCTCGCGAGGATGATGTACACCAGCTCGTCGGTGGGATCTTCCTTGTTCCCGAGATTTGGGGAGCCGTAGAGGACGGCGAGGATGCGGGCAATTTCCCGAAGAAAGGAGATCCCCTCGTCCACCTGCGCGCTCAGACGTTCCCGGTCATCTGAGGCGAGTGGGAAGAGCGTAGGCTCCTCCTGAACGCGGCGAAGCAGTTCACGGCGCCAGGCGGCGACCTCGGGCGGCACGACTCGGATGCGGTGATAGAAGTCGCGGCGCTCCGACGGATGTGCAGTCCAGCCGGAAGAATCTGGCGGCACAGGAACGCTGTCCTCGTCTGCGACGTGAACTACTTCCTCGGTTTCCGTGCTTACCTGACGCCGTTTCGCCATGACCTGCCTCTGACCCAGGCGCGCAACGATACCGGCCCTCGTGCCCTGCCGGCCAATTGCAGTGTCCCGCATCATGATCGACCGGGGTCACCTGCGTCAATGCGTCTCGGACTGGTGCGAGGGACCACCTTGCCCACGTCAGGAGAAGTATAACGGGCGAGAAGGGCGCCCACCAGGTTGGAAGTTTCGATACATGGCGTGTTCTGGGAATGGCCAGGCAGGAGAGGCAAGCTGCGGCGACAGAACAGGCTTGCCTTTCGCTGAGGCGGAATGGTGTCTCGACGGGGAGGCAGTTTCGACCGAGCGGAATGCCGAGGCGTCCGGATAGACCGGCGCGTGTGAGCAGGCAGTCTGGCGTTCACCCCACTTCCCACGTCCAAAGGCAATGCCCGATTCCCCAAACCTTCACCTCGGCCTCACCGGGGACGACGATTGTCTGCGGCTGGAAAGTCTCCCAGTCCTCCCGATCCTCGAGATAGAACGAGTAGCTGTCCTCCTCGGGATTGTGGCGAGTCCGCTCAGCCCAGTACGCGGCATCTTGAATACGTTCGACAGATTCTCGCGGAAAGAGCGGACAGGCCCAACCATTCCAGGTCCGACCAGTTGTGTATCCGAAGAGGCCCTGTCTGCTGAGGGAATACAGACCCATCCCGGAGTCGAAGATGTCGAAGTACCCCTCACGGATCATCGGGAGAACAGCATCGTGCAGCATGATATCACCTCATTTTCAGTATCGAACTTGCCGGGTCTTCTGCCCGGCGACCGTCTTGAGCCGTTCACCGTATGGTATCCGGTGTGAGCAGATGGAAGGAGAACGGACCAAGATCCCGGCAGGAAGCAGTGAGGGAAGTTGACGGCACTTCCCCTCGCGATACCCTGTCGCCGGACGATCATGCCGGCGCCATTGGTACTCACCAGTGCTCTTGCCGGAGCTGCACCCTTCGACGCTCTCCAGCGGGAACGGCCGATCCTGCCGTTTCTGGTGGACGCACCTGTGTTGCCGCGGTTCTCGAATAGAGGAACGTCGGGGCTACAACACTTCCCCCTCTGGGGCGTCATTGCCAGGAAAGCTGATTTGCGTCTCCACCCGCCGGAGAGAACCGTCTTCTCCCTGGATCTGCATCGACAGTCGATTGCCGCGATCAGGAAACAGAGCAACCTTGTGCTTTTTCCCCTTGTACTCGATGGAGAACGCCTGGAAGGATTGCCCTGCGTTTGATAGGAATTGCTCACACAACTGCTTGCGGGCAAGGATCTCCACTTCATCTTTCAGAACCGCGATGACGCAGACGCAGGAATCAGGAGGTGCCGCCTCGTCGATGAGAACCCACACTCCGTCTCGTTCCTCAAATTTCATGGCACCATCTCCGATCGTCTGCTTCTCGATCCGTGGATCTGCCTCTCTACCCAGCCGGTAGCCAAAGGCAGACCGCGTTACGATTCGATTGAGCGGTTGGCATTGTAAGGACGCCAGGTTGTTCTGCACCTCGCACATCTCCTCCCGATGGCATCCTCCTGGCTTGTGCAGGGTCGTCCGCTCAGGGCACGCTCCCATCCGTCCGAACCTCGTTTCTTCAACCCACCGGAGACTGCCATGATCGTGGACCTGAAAGACGGAGCGTGCCGCTCTTGTGGCGGACAGCTGGAGATCACTGATTTCGACGACAGCTCAATGACCGTGCTCTGTAGAGACTGCTGCGACAGTTACGACGTGGAAACCGACGCCTTTGGTGACGGGTGCGTGACCTATTACTTCACGCTCATCGCCGAGCATCGGCGCGGAAAGGAGGAGGCATGATCGACCTCAATAGCCGCGAGATCGCCACAATCCTCGCCGCCCTGCGCCACTGGCAACACTTCCTGCTCGAGAACGACATCACCTCCCTCTCCCCGGAACATTTCGCGGAAGGCGGAAACCCCCTGACCGTCCAGGAGATCGACGAACTGTGCGAATGCCTCAACTCCGACGAAAGGAGGACGCCATGAGCAAGGAATCCCTGGTCACACGCATCCATGCCGACCATCTGTACTGGCACATCTGCAAGGCGATCCACTACGTCGGCTTTCCCTTTCGGGAGCTGGCAGCGCGGATGAAGCCGCTGGTCGATCAGCACGGCTCAAGGAAGGTCTCGCAGGCTCTCGCCGAACTGGCGGTTCACGTCGGCTGGCGCACGATGCTGAGTCCTCAAGCTCGCAAGGCGTGCTTCGCCGTTCTGGGACCGGCGCCAGAGCAGTGGGGTTGGTATTACACCGACGGCCTCGGGAACCCGACGCCGCGGCTTCCTGAACACGAGACGCCGCCCGTCATTCCCGAACGGGAAATCGATCCGATTCTCGACTCGCTCACGCGGCTGACGGCAATGGAACTGGATATGAAACTGCGGCAGTCGCGGTCGAACCTTCTCAAGAAGGCTCCCGAACTCGAGCAGCAGCTCGCCCGGGAGACGATCCCGAGGGTCGAGTCCGAAATGCTCCGACTTGGTCAGGACATTCCGCCGGAGGAAAAGCCAGTGAATCGAACAAGGAAGAAGATGGAGTAGGCTCGGACGCCCGCCGCTTGCATGATGCAGGCGGCTTTTTCTGCTTCTAACAGGCCTTACCCGGGCTTCTTACTTGGTCTTCGGATCGTGGT
>JBBSDR010001250.1:0-3027 GCA_038240465.1 Gemmatales bacterium | reverse complement strand
GCGCCAACCCGTTGTTCCGCCGTCGGTCCTGAGGACAACCTCTCGTGGCGTTCCCGGCAGCGGGGCGACGGCGTACAAAGGACAGGGAAGTTGCGGCTTGTTCCTCTCTGCTTGTCCTGTGTCCTTCGTCTTTTGGACTTGCCATGCCCTCGTCCATCTCCGCTGCTCCGGTGCGTGTCCGCCAGGCTTCTCTCTGGTGGTCGCTGACCGTTTCCGCTTCGGTGCGCGGTCTGTCTCTTGCCCGCGAAACCGGCAGCATCCTGATTCGCGACGACAATCACTGGCTCTATCTGCTCAATGCCGCCGGCATTCGTCAGGCCCAACTGCGGGCGCCCAAGGATTTGAATGTCTCCGCCTGCGCCGACGATGGCTCCTCTTTGGTTGTCGGCGGCAAGGAAGGGGACGTCTGGTGGCTCGCTCCGGACCTGATGCCGCGCTGGCAGCGGTCGCTGGGCCATCGGGTCGAAGCGCTGGCGGTCTCGTCTCTGGGAGACTACCTGGCCGCAGCCGACGCGGGCGGAAACCTGTCGCTGTTCAGCCGCAGGGGCAATCTCGTCTGGAAGGTGCAGAGTCCACGGTCGCTCCGCTTCCTCGCCTTCGTGCCGGAGGAGCCGTTCCTCGTCGGCAGCGCGGACTACGGACTCGTCGCCTGCTTCGATGCGAAGGGAACAATGGCCTGGCGCGATGGCCTGGTGGCTCATGTCGGTTCGCTGGTGGTCAGCGGCGACGGTTCGTCGATTGTCCTGGCCTGCTACACCGATGGCCTGAATCGCTACGGCTTGAGGAACCCGCGGCCCGAACGTCAATCGCTGCCGGACGCCTGCCGGCTGGCCTCGATGAGCTACGATGGCCAAAATGTTCTCGCTGCCGGCCTCGCCAGCACCATCACGCTGCTCGATCGCCAGAACCGCGTTCAGGGAGAGCAGCGGCTCGAAGCGCCTGCGACAGCCCTCGCCCTCGGCGCATTGGCCGAGCGCGCCGTCATCGGCACCGCGACCGGCCTGGTGCAGTGTTATCGCTGGCACTGAGGGAGGAGAGATTTCGCCGTTGCGACGGCGGTCAATAATACTCTTCGGGATGCAGCAGCGCATTGAGAACGGTGTCGGGCGCGGGAGCGTACTCGTGTGGCTCCATCGTCGGCGCCGCCCGTCCCTGGCTCAGACTGCGGACCTTCTCCGAGTAATCGAACATCTGCGACAGCGGCACCCGCGCCCGGATCACCTGCACCTTGCCGCGCATCTGATGCTCATCGATTTCCGCACGGCGTATTTGCAGATCGCTCATGACCGGACCGAGATACTCTTCCGGCACCACCACTTCGAGGAGCATGATCGGCTCCAGCAGGACGATATTATCCTTCATCGCCTTGTGAACGGCATCCGCACCGGCCGCCTCGAAGGCCATCTCGTTTGACGCTTCCGAATCCATCTTCGCATCGGCGAGCGTTGCCTTGATGTTCATCACCGGATAACCCAGCTCGCCCGATTGCAGCGCGCCGCGCAGTCCTCTCTCGGCGGCAGCGATGAACAGCGGCGGCAGCACGTCCGGCCGGAGTTGATTGACAACGACGATATGTTCCTCGCCCTTGTGCGGCTCCATCTCGACCATCACCTCGGCGAACACGTTCTTGTCGCCGAAAGTGCGCGTGCATTCACCCTGGACGCGGATGGCCTTGCGCAGCGTCTCGCGATAGCTGACCCGCGGCCGGCCAACGCGGATCTTCAAGTTGAAGTCGCGTTCCATGCGATGCTGCTTGATCTCCAGGTGCAGCACGCCCATGCCGCTCATCAGCGTCTGACCGGTCTCGGCATCGACCTTCCAGGTAAACGTCGGATCTTCCTTGCTCATCAGCGTGAGCGTATCGACGAGTTTCTGCTTGTCGGCCGACGATTCCGGCTCGATGCTCTTGCTGACGACCGGCTCGGTGAAGGTGATGCGTTCGAGCAGGATCGGATGCTGCGTCTCGCACAGCGTGTCGCCGGTGATCGAATCGCGCATGCCGACAATGGCCACAATATCGCCGGCATGGCCCAGCACCACCTCATCGCGGTCGTGGGGGTCGGCCTTGGTGTGGTACAGCTTGCTGATCAGCTCCTTGCAGTCCTTGCCGGGGTTGAAAACACGGCTGTTCGGCTTGAGCGTCCCCGAATAAATGCGGACGTAATACAACTCCGCGTTGCGATCCACGACGATCTTGAAGACCAGGCCGCAGAACGGTTCCTTCGGGTCGGGCTTGCGTTTCTGCTCCTTGTCCGGCTTGCGCGGATCGGTCCCCGTGACGGGAGGCCGATCGAGCGGGCTGGGCAGATACCAGACTGCCGCGTCGAGCAGCGGTTGAATGCCGATATGTTCGCGGCCCGAGCCGCACAGGACCGGCTGAATCAGACGCTTTAACGTCTGTTCGCGGATCAACTGGCGGACCGTCTCCAGCGGCACTTCCTTGCCTTCCAGCACGGCGCTGGTGATCAGGTCCTTGTCGTCATTGCGTGTCAGCACGTCGAAGAGCCGCTCGCGCCAGGCATTCGCCTCGACCCGGCAATCGTCGGGAATGTCCTCGAATCGGAAGGTCTTGCCCTTGGTGGCCGGGTCGAAGAAGACGGCCTTCATTGTCAGCAGATCGATGATGCCGCGGAATGGCGTCGGGCTGTCCTTGGGCGAGGCGTAGCCGATCGGCATCGACAACGGCAAAGGTTGCCCCTCGAGGCGCTCACGCACGTCCTCGACCGCGTTGGCGAAATTGGCACCGACGACATCCATCTTGTTGATGAAGACGAGCCGCGGAACCTGATACTTGTCGGCCTGTCGCCAGACGGTCTCCGACTGCGGCTCGACCCCGGCGACGCCGTCGAAGCAGGCCACCGCGCCGTCGAGAACGCGCAGGCTGCGCTCGACCTCAATCGTAAAGTCGACGTGGCCCGGCGTGTCGATGATGTTGATGCGGTGCTCGGGGCCCTGCCCCTCCTCCGCCTTCCAGAAGCACGTCGTCGCGGCGGACGTGATCGTGATCCCGCGCTCCTGCTCCTGCTC
>JBBSDR010001249.1:0-3027 GCA_038240465.1 Gemmatales bacterium | reverse complement strand
CTTCTCACGTCATTGCAAGGATTCACCCCTTCTTCGTCAACCAGGCACCAGGCAACGTAACCTCCTGCTGTACCTCAACCTCAAAGCGGGACGATCTCTTGTCCGGCAGGGGTCTGCGAGCCACGACCCCTGCCGGCTTGTCCGGCAGGTGAAGCAGTTCGCCAGGCTAATACCCGAGTTGGCCTTCCCCGCCACGACCCCTGCCGGCTCGTCCGGCAGGTGAAGCAGTTCGTCAGCTAAATGTTCAGATTAATTCCGAGGACATGCCCATGACGGCACATCAGGAGTTGAGCGGACAACTGGGCCGATACGTCATCGTCCGCAAGCTGGGCGCCGGCGGCATGGGAGCGGTCTATCTCGCCGAGGACTCGCAACTCGGACGCAAGGTCGCGCTCAAGGTGCCGCACTTCACTGCTGACGCCGGAAGTGCCGTCGTCGAACGCTTTCGCCGTGAGGCCCGCCTGGCCGCGAGCATCGAGCATCCGAACCTGTGTCCGGTCCACGACGTCGGCGAAGTCGGCGGCATTCTCTTCTTCACCATGCCCTACATCGAGGGGATGGTCCTGTCACACCTGATCGAGGAGGAGAAGCCGTGGCCCGCGCTCAAGGCCGTCGAGTTAGTGCGCAAGATCGCCGGTGCAGTGGCCCATCTGCACCAGCACGGCATCGTCCATCGCGATCTGAAGCCGAGCAACATCATGGTTCGTGCCTCGGGCGAACCGGTTCTGATGGACTTCGGCCTGGCGCGCTCCTTCACCTCGGCGACGCAGCGGTTGACCACGACGGGAACGCCGCTGGGTTCGCCGGCGTACATGGCTCCGGAACAGGTGACGGGCGCACGAGAGACCGGCCCGGCGACGGACGTCTATGGCCTGGGTGTGATCCTCTATGAGTTGCTGGCCTCGCATCTGCCGTTCGAGGGACCGCTGGCGGCTCTCTTCGCCCAGATCCTGCACACACCGCCGGCAGCGCCGTCGAGTTTTTGTCCGGGCCTTGATGGCCGGCTCGACGCCTTGTGTTTGAAGGCGTTGAGCAAGAAGCCGGAGGAACGTCAGGCGAGCGTGGAAATCCTTGCGGCCGAACTCGCATCGTTCGCGGACCAACAGGCGTATCCCGTGGCGACGCCTATTCCGACACTGGGACCAGCCCCGCGCGCCGTCGTGACGCAGCCGATTGACCCATTTCCGCCGACGGTGCCACCGGGCCAGGTCGAGACGCGGGAGCCGCCGCGGATTCCGTGTCCGAAGTGCGGCAAGTTCTTGCGCGTCCCCGAAACGATAGCGGGCCGCAAGGTGAAATGTCCGAAGTGCGGGGCCAGTATGGGTCGTCTGCCGTCGGCCCGAGAGACAGCGCCGGTTCGCGACGACACACTCGGCGGCGGCAAGCAGAGCCATGACCGGCAGATTCCAAATCCTGAGCAGACAAAAAAGGACATCGCTTGCGAGCCGATACCGAAACCTCCTGATCCGATTGCTTCTCTGCGTTTGGTGGTCTCGGATCCGGTGACGTTGGAGGCGGGGCAGTCATGCAAGATTGTCGTCGGGGTAACGCGCGAACGCTGTCCGGGTCCGATCCAGCTGCGACTGGCGCTTCCGTCGTCGGGGATCACGGCGCGTAATGGTTTGATCTGGGCAGACGACTCGGAGGGCTTTGTGGAACTGGCAGCTGATGCCGAAGCGTCTCCTGGCGTCAGGACCATCACGTTGCTTGCCATCGGTGGAGCGGCGCGGAGCGAGGTGGATGTCAAAGTCACGCTGCGGAGCGGCCGGCTGGCCCGAGAACTGAAAAACTCCCTCGACATGAAGATGGTGTTGATTCCGAAGGGCCGCTTTCAGATGGGATCGCCGGAGGGAGACAAGGACGCTTCCGCGGCCGAGTTTCCACAACACGAGATGGAGATCAGCCGCGATTTCCACATAACGACGACCAAGGTGACCGTCGGTCAGTTTCGGAAGTTCGTCAAGGACGATGGCTATCAGTCAGAGGCGGAACGCGACGGCAAGGGAGGCTACGGATTTGATCCCAAGACCGGCAAGTTTGTGTCCGGACCCGAGTATACCTGGAAGAACCCGGGCTGGGAGCAAACGGACGAGCATCCGGTTGTGAATGTGACCTGGAATGATGCGGTCAAGTTTTGTGAGTGGCTGAGCCGCAAGGAACAGAAGGTGTACGATCTGCCGACCGAGGCGGAGTGGGAGTATGCCTGCCGGGCAGGGAGTACGGAGGCATATTGCTTCGGCAAGGATGTGGCCAGGCTCGCGGATTACGCCTGGTATAACGACAACGCGGGCAAGAACGGCGCGCAGCCTGTTGGCAAGAAAAAGGCCAATGATTGGGGACTGTACGACATGCACGGGAACGCATGGGAGTGGTGCCTGGATGATACGCGAACGTATCAAAAAGGCTACATCAAGGATCCAGTAGGGGACGTCAAGGGAGATCGCCGAGTGCTGCGTGGCGGCTCGTGGAACCGCGTCGCGAGGTACTGCCGTTCGGCCTATCGCGGCAGCGGCGGCGCGCGCGACCACCGCGACGCCGTTGTCGGTTTTCGTGTTGTGTTGAGGACTCCGTAACTGTTTCTGATTGTTACTTTGTTATCATGTTCTCTTGCCGCGAAGCGCGTCTCCGGCTCCCTTTTTTCGTGGAAGCACACGGGCTGGGAACAGACGGAGGAGCATCCCGTTGTGAATGTGTCCTGGGGCGACGCGATCCAGTTTTGCGAATGGCTCAGGGCCAGGGAAAGCAGGACCTATGGGCTGCCGACGGAGGCCGAATGGGAGTATGCCTGCCGCGGCGGGGACGATGCCAAAGATTCCAAGCCGTTTTACTTCGACGGCGAATACACTCCGCGTCTCAACAACAGCAAGCTCAATTACCGCAATGGCAATTACGTCTCGCCTGCCGACCCCAAGCTCGTCCTCGGAGCTTGGGGCCCGCCGCACTTCAAGACGTTGCCGGTCAAATCCTATGAACCCAATCGCTTCGGCCTGCACAACATGCACGGCAACGTGGGCGAGTGGTGCGGTG
>JBBSDR010001248.1:0-3028 GCA_038240465.1 Gemmatales bacterium | reverse complement strand
GGTCTCCCCAGAACATATCCTGGGGCGGGAAGTGGGACTTCGCGCCGGCCGCGACCGCGCGGGCGAAGGCGGCATCGACGTCCTCGACATAGAGCAGGATGCTCATGGTCGTGGCGCCGAGCGTCTTGGGCGACTTGTTGCCCATGTTGGGGAACTCGTCGCAGATGAAGATGAGCGAGTCGCCGATCTTGATCTCGGCGTGCATGATTCCCTGCCCGCCTGGCCCCGTCATCCGCGAGACCTCGGTGGCTCCGAACGCTGTCTTGTAGAAGTCGATGGCCTGCTCCGCGCCCTTGATAACCATGTAGGGCGTTACGGTTCGGCAGCCATCCGGAATCGGTTTCACCTTGTCAGCCATTGCGATTCTCCTTCCTGGGGAAACAGTCCCGCCGTTCGTGAACAGCAGTAACTCCACTCTTCGCGATCCAATCTGATTCGAGAGAAGATACCGTAAGCGTGTACAGGCAGTCAATACAGCTTTCCCAGACGCCGGGGTCGCTGTCGGCGCTCTGAAACCGTGTCGATTCGGGCAGTTCATAATTAAACATAAGATAGATTATCGGACGTTACCAATCGTTTGCGGTCAATGTTCAACAGATCACCATCTGGATAGGGGGCATCGGATAACGTCCGATAATGTATATTATGTTTAATTAAGCACCTGACGGAACCCCAGCGGGCGCAAGGACTTGCGGCAACAGATCAAAAGAGGCTGTTCGAGGCGATTGGTTAAGCGGACGGGCCGGCGAACCCATTCCGGTCCGCGGAAGGTGAGTCGGTTGCAACGAATCTGCCCATCTGGCGAAACTTGTCGTAACGGCGGCGCAGCAACTCATCCGGAGCGATTCCCTTCAACTCGCGGAGGTAGCGAAGCAGATAGGTCTTCAGCGTGTTGGCCATCTCCCGAGGATCGCGGTGCGCTCCGCCCAATGGTTCCGGAATCACGTCGTCGATCACTCCCAGCCCGTGAAGATGACGCGCTGTCAGCTTCAGGGCGTCCGCCGCCAGCGGCTTGGTCCGGTCGTTCGCTTCCTTCCACAAGATGCCCGCACAGCCCTCGGGACTGATGACCGAATAGTAGGCATGCTCGAGCATGCTCACCCGGTCCCCGATGCCGATGCCCAGCGCTCCGCCCGATCCTCCCTCCCCGATCACCACGCAAATGACCGGCGTCTCCAGACGAGACATCTCCAGCAGGTTGACCGCGATCAGTTGAGCCTGCCCGCGTTCCTCGGCACCGATGCCCGGAAACGCTCCGGGCGTGTCGATGAGACAGATCACCGGCAGACCAAACTTCGCTGCCAACTGCATGTTCTTCAGCGCCTTGCGATAGCCTTCCGGATGCGCGCAGCCGTACAGGCACTCGTTCCGCTCGGCCAGCGTGTGTCCCTTCTGATGGCCGATCAGCAAGACGCGAAAATCGCCCAGGCAGGCGAATCCGGTCCGCATGGCCCGATCGTCGCCGAAGGCCCGGTCGCCATGAAGTTCCAGATACTCCTCGAAGATCAGTTCGATGTAGTCGAGCGTCTGCGGTCTTTCGTGGTGGCGCGAAACCTGGACCGTCTGCCAGGGAGAGAGGTTGCTGTAGATCTTGCGCTTGAGGCTGGCCAACTCGCGACGGATCCGGCGAATCTCCTCACTGTTGTCCTCCTGGCCGGCTCCTCCTCCCTCGAGGCGCGCAAGCAGGTCTTCCATCTCCTGGATGTCCTTCTCGAAAGGCAGTCGCGATTGTGGCGGCATCGGCTCACTTCTCCCTGTGAAAACCTACGAATCCGGGGCATCGGTCCAGATGCGCATCGAACGCATGGCCATCAAGACCTCGTGGAAATCTCTTGGCCTCTCCTCTTTCTTCTTCGACAGCATACGCAAGACCAGGCCGGCAAACTCCTCGGTAATGTTCGGATCGATCTGCCGAGGCGACGCTGGCTTCTCGGCAATGTGCTTGGTCAGCAATTCCTGCGAACTGCTTCCCCGGAAGGGCGGCCGGCCCGCGATCATCTCGTAAGCGCTGGCGCCGAAGCTGTAAACGTCGGCCCGGCCGTCCAGCGGCAGACCACGGATTTGTTCCGGCGACATGTAACTGCGCGTCCCCTGGGCCTTGGTCTTCTTGAAAAACAAGCGTCCCCAGAAGCTCGTCACAATCTTCTGAGCCAGGGCGAAGTCGATCAGGCGCACCTCGCCGCCGCTGTTGACCAGCACGTTGTCCGGCTTGACGTCGCGATGGACCCAGCCCTTGGCGTTCATGAATGCCAGCGACGTCGCCCACTGCTTGAAAATGTCGTGCAGTTTCTCGCGCAGGAATGCATCCTCGTGCCGCGTCAGGCGCATCTTGAGATTGCCCGCCGGGAAGTATTCCATGACGAAGTAAGGGTTCTTCGGACTTTTGTCCACGGCCACGATCTTGATGATGTTGGGATGCGCCAGTTCCCGGCCCACGTTGGCCTCGTGGAACAGGAAGTTTCGATGAACACGTTCGGTAGCCTTTTCGGGCAGCAGCAGTTTCATGGCGAAATGCCGGCCGCTGGCCAGCTCGACCACCTCCCACACCTGGCTGGTCTGGCCGGTCATCATATGTTTCTGCAGCCGATATCCGCCCAGCACCTCTTCCGACACGGTTGCCTCCTTTGGCCCGGAGTCAGGAGTCAGGAGTCAGGGGTCAGGGGTCAGGAGTCAGGAGTCAGGAGTCAGGGGTGGGTAAGATAGCGCCGCCGACCTGCCGATCCGATACCTTTATCCTACGGATTATTCCCTGCTGCGCTGCCCTGGGGGCGGACCAGGGGAGCGCGATGAAATGGGGAGAGGGACGATGGACAAGCAGAGGCGATCGCGGCGGGAGTTGTTGGGCGGCGCGACGGCGGCGCTGGGGGCCGCCATGGCGGGGGTGCTGCCGGCGACGGCGGCCGACAAGACCGAACCGCCGGCCCGCGAGCCGTTCGCCTACATGCTCAACACCGCCACGATTCAAGGTCAAAAGCTGTCTCTTGTAGAGGAAATTGAGTTGGCGTCGCGGGCCGGCTACCAGGCCGTC
>JBBSDR010001247.1:0-3028 GCA_038240465.1 Gemmatales bacterium | reverse complement strand
TCGTCGCCTCGAAGACCACAGGGATAAAGCGAAATCGCAAGCGCCTGCTGATCGTCCGCGCCGGCATCGTGGCCATCGGCAAGTTCGACGACATCGTGGCGGAGTGAATCCTCATACAAAATCCTCATACAAAATCCGAAATCCGAAATCCGAAATCCGAAATCCGAAAGGAAGAGAGTGTCGAAATCGAGTTGACAGTAGCTCAGTCGGTCTCTGTCTTTTTTCGGATTTCGGATTTCGGATCTCGTATGAGGATTTCGATTTTTACAGTAGTTTGGGAAGCCGGACGACGGTGACGGTGGAATCGGAGAGCGACTGGCCGAGCAGGCTCTGCAAACTCTTCAGTTCTTCAGGAGAGGTAATCTGCAAATTGGTCCCGATCCCATGTCTCCGCAGCAGGTCGATTGCTCGATCGGAAGTGGTCAGGACAATGAGCGGAATGCTGCGCCAGTCGCGATGGGTCTTGATCGAAACGATCAGCTCCAGCCCTCCTTGATCGAGAAGGTCCTTGCCCAGAAGGATCAAGTTCGGCACCGGGGCGGTCGCGTACTTTCCTTGCCGCTGGAGAAAGGCCAGGGCTTCTCCCGGAGCGCCGACCACGGACAGGTTGCTGGGAGTATCACATTCGGCCAGGGCTTCCTGGGCCATCAGGACAGCGCCGGTGTCCTCGTCGATCAGGAGGACCTCGACGCAAGCGGAGCCAACGGGAACGGCTGGCGGAGTTGTCGAATGAAGCGGGTTGAAGCTCAGGTTGGTCCGTGCCAACCCCAGCCCTTCGAGGTCCCGGGTCAACTCCGCGCAATTCTGGTAGCGATAGCGCGGGTCCGCAGCCAGCATCTTATCGACCATCAGGTCGAGCCGGGGCGGCACGTCGCTGTTGCGCCGGCGGGCTGTGGGAAAGATCCCTTGTTCCTTGGCTAGCAACAGTTCGACGGCGCTGTCTTCCTCGAACGGAAGGGCGCCGGTCAGCATTCGATAAAAGACGCTACCCAGCGAGTAAATGTCCGAACGTGGATCGGCGCGTTTGGCGCTGCGGGCCTGCTCGGGGGCCATGTAGTGCGGCGTCCCCAGGCCGAGACCACTCTCGGTCAACGACAGGTCGGTCTCGACCGGACGAGCCAGTCCCAGGTCGGCGAGTTTCACCTGGCCCAACTGGCTGACCATGATGTTCGACGGTTTGATGTCGCGATGAATGATGCCGAGTCCGTGAGCGTGGCTCAGCGCGTCCGCACAGCGGAGGATCAAGTGCAGCGCGTCCGCCACGCCCAGATGGCCTCCTCGCCGGTCCAGCAAGGTGGTCAAAGTCCAGCCATCGACGTACTCCATCGCGAGATAGTGCAATCCCTGCTCTTCGCCGATGCCGTAAAGCTTGACGATGTGGGGATGATCCAGCCGGGCCATCACCTCGGCCTCGCGGTCGAAACGCTGAACGTACGTTCGGCGCTCACTCAGGGCGCGCGAGAGGACCTTGAGGGCGACGAGCCGTTGCTGGCTGCGCTGGCGCGCCAGGTAGACCGCTCCCATCGCTCCGGTGCCGAGCTTGCGGAGAATCTGAAAATCGCCCAGGGTGATGCTCTGGAGCGGCCGGCTCCGAATCCCCTTCATGGAGAGCGGCCCCTGCTGCTCATCGCCCGGACCTTTTTGGCCGAGGAGGATGTCGTGGTCGGAATCCGGAGGGACTTCGGTCAAAGCGGTGGGAGGATCAAGGACTGTCAGATGGCCCCGACAGACACTGCAAGAGACGATCGTTCCCACAGCGGCGGTGGTTTTCAAGTTGGCTCGGCAGTGGGGGCATACCAGACGGTGGCTTTGCACGGGCGCGTTCTCCTGAACGCTTTGGGGCCGATACCTGGTCCTCAAGCAAAAGACTCTTGAAAGGATACAGTGGACGAATCGAAAGGACACGCTGATCTTACCCGGAAGAGAAAGCGGGTTGCAAGCATTAAGGTTTGAACGCGGAATAACTTCTTGCCGCTTGCGGCTTCGCGGGCAGTTCGCCAAGCCGCAAGCGGCCAGAAGTTATTCCGCCGTCGCGCAGCTCTCAAAGGCGTTCTTGATCGAGGACGCGCCGGACTGCTCGGAGCAGATCGGCCGGATGATAGGGATTGGGAACGAAGTCACGGGCGCCGCTGGTCAGGAGAGGACCACTATCCGTGTCGCGCGTGAAGCCACTCGAGAAGATGGCGCAGACCCCCGGATCGATCTTTTGCATCTCACGCAGCACCTCCAGCCCATTTCTCTTCGGCATGGAAAAGTCGAGCAGAACAAGGGCGATGCGTTCGCGGTTGGCGCGGTAGACCTCGAGCGCCTCGTCGCCGTCACAGGCGGTGAGAATGTCGTAGCCGCCGCGCCGCAGGATCGTCTCGACCAGGCTGTGCACCAGATCTTCGTCATCGACAACAAGGATGCACTCCGAGCCGCCTGCCGGGCTGCTGACCTCGGGACGGCTCGTGACCGACGAACCCGATACCGGCATATAGACGCGGAAAGTGCTGCCGCGTCCCGGCTCGCTCTGAATGCCGCTCTCTGATGTCCACAGGTGGAAGGCCGCCAGATGAAGTGCATCCAGGACACGGACAGCGAGGGCAACGGTCAACAGGAACACGGGGATGCGGCGGGTGCGGCGCCAGTGGTTACCGCTAATGACTGCCCCGACAGCCAGCACGGCGACGAGGGCGAAGTCAATCGCGGCTTCCTGGAGCCGTGCCTCGAAGCGCGGTCCCAGAACCAGGGCCAGGACGCTGACCGAGAACAGGGCGATGACCGATCGCACCAGCAAGGCGCGGGCGGCAGGTCGGGGCTTTCCCTGGACGTCGCGAAGGAACGGCCCCAGGCTGAGCAGCCAGAACGCGGCATTCCACCAGCCAGCCAGGATCGCGAAGTGCGGCAGCCAGGGTTCGACTCCCAAGTGGAACGGATCCGGTCCGGCTGTGCCTCCTTGATGACCGAGCATGTGGGCCAGCAGGAACAGTCCATTGCACAGCCAGGCCAGCGCCAAGAACAGAAGCGCTGGCAGACGTCGATAGAC
>JBBSDR010001246.1:0-3030 GCA_038240465.1 Gemmatales bacterium | reverse complement strand
CCCGCCGAGCCGCGAATTAGCAGGCTCGGCGGGGGCCTCGCCCTCCCGAAAACTACCAGGAGCGACCTGTGCCCGCACGCAAGAAGCAGCCGGCTGACGCCCCGGCCGAACCGACGAAGGGCCGCAAAAAAGCGCCGCCCGCTCCGACTGTCGCCGCCGAGGCGCCGGCCAAGCGGACCCGCAAGGCGGCCGCTCCACGAGGCGGCCCGGGCAACGGCGCCACGCACGATCTCGTCATTGTCGAGTCGCCGTCCAAGGCCAAGACCATCGAGAAATACCTGGGCAGCGGTTACACGGTGAGAGCCAGCGTCGGCCACATCCGCGACCTGCCCAAGAAGAAGAAGCGCGGCGAGAAAGTCGCCGGCGTTGATATCGACAACGGCTGGCTGGCCACCTACGAGGTCCTTCAGGAGCGCAACAAGGCGCAGGTCGTCGAGAACCTCAAGGCGGAGGTCTTGACCGCGAACAAGGTTTACCTGGCCACCGACCCGGACCGCGAAGGCGAGGCCATCGCCTGGCACCTGGCCGAGGTACTGGAACTCGAAGACGACCGGACCTTCCGCATCACCTTCAATGAGATTACTCGGACGGCCGTGCAGGGTGCGCTGGCTCATCCGGGCAAGATCGACATGGATCGCGTTCGCGCCCAGGAGGCCCGGCGCATCCTCGACCGCGTCGTCGGCTTCCCGCTCAGCGGCCTGCTCAATCGCAAGGTCAAGCCGAAATCGAGCGCCGGCCGGGTGCAGTCTGTCGCCCTGAAACTGGTCGTCGATCGCGAGCGCGAGATCCGCGCCTTCGTGACCCAGGAATACTGGAAGATCATCGCCCTGCTCGCTCCTGAGAAGACCGTTCCGTTCGACAAGAAGCCCTTCACCGTCGTCATGGCGAAGCTGAAGAAGGACAAGGACAAGGAAGACAAGAAGCCGGAACCGAAGGTCGTCGATGAGGACGGCGAAGCGAAGGCGCTAGCGCCGAGCGTGCCTCCGGGCAGTTTCCAGACAGAGCTGGCCGAGTGGAACGGCAAGAAGTTCGAGGTCGGCGTCGAGGACGCCACCACCGAGGCGGCGGTCCGCGCCATCGCCACGCTGCTCGACACGGCTGACTACACGGTCCAGAAGATCGAGCAGAAGGATCGCCAGGAACGCGCGCCGGCACCGTTCACGACCAGTACGCTGCAGCAGCAGGCCAGCATCCGGCTGCGCTACAATGCCCAGCGGACCATGCGCGGCGCCCAGGAACTGTACCAGGGCGTGTCGCTCGGAAGAGAAGGTTCGGTCGCCCTCATCACCTACATGCGAACCGACAGCACGCGGGTGAGCAACGAGGCGCTGCAAGCGGTGCGCGGCCACATCGAGACGACCTACGGCCCGCGCTATCTGCCCGAGAAGCCGAACGTCTACGAATCGGGCAAGAGCGCTCAAGAGGCGCACGAGGCGATCCGGCCGACCGACCTCAGCTACACGCCGGATCGCGTGGCATCGCTCGGTCTCGGCGGCGATCAGTTGCGGTTGTACACGCTGATCTACACGCGCTTCGTGGCCAGCCAGATGTCGCCGGCGCTGTTTGCGGTGACCAACGTCGAGGTGCTGGCGAAGCCGAAGACGGGGACCGCGACGGGTCTGTTCAAGGCCCAGGGCAAGGTGATGAAGTTCGACGGCTATCGGCGTGTGCTGTCGTCGGCGGGCGGCAAGCAAGAGGACGCGACGCTGCCGGCCATCAGCGAGAAGCAGAAGCTGGACAAGCTCGATCTGACGGCCAGCCAGCACTTCACCCAGCCGCCGCCGCGCTACAACGAAGCGTCGCTCATCAAGGCGCTTGAGAAGGAGGGCATCGGCCGGCCCAGCACTTACGCCACGATCATGACCAAGATCACGGACGAGGAACGCGGCTACGTCGAGGTGATCGACCGCCGTTTCCACGCGACCGAGATCGGCGAGCGCGTGACCGATCTGCTGGTGCAGTTCTTCCCGAACGTCATGGACCTGAAGTTCACGAGCCATTTCGAGGAGGAACTGGACGAGGTCGAGAAGGGAAAGATCAAGTACGTCGCGGTGCTGGACGAGTTCTGGACTCCCTTTGCCATCCAGCTCGACAAGGCGCAGCAGGACATGACTTCCGGCGAGCCGACCGGCGAGAACTGTCCCAAGTGCGGCAAACCCCTGGTGAAGAAGTACAGTCGAACGACGGGCCGTTCGTTCATCGGCTGCACCGACTGGAAGGAGTGCAAGTACATCAAGCCGGGCGAGGGCGAGGAAGAGCGGCAGCCTCCGGTCGAGACGGAGTACAAGTGTCCGACGTGCGAGCAGCCGATGATGCAGGTGACGGGCCGGCGCGGCGTCTTCCTCCGCTGCAAGGGCTGGCCGGAGTGCCAGACCAAGATGAACATCGGTCCGGATGGCAAGCCGATCCTGGCCGCCAAGGGGACCGAATTCAAGTGCGAGAAGTGCGGCAAGCCGATGGTGTTGCGCGAGGGCAAGCGCGGGCCGTTCCTGGCCTGCACGGGCTATCCCAAGTGCAAGAACGCCAAGGATGTCGATGCGCAGGGCAAGCCGGTCGAAGAGAAGGACATCGGCATCAAGTGCGAGAAGTGCGGCGCGGCGATGAAGATTCGGCCGGGGCGCTTCGGTCCATTCCTCGGCTGCAGCGCCTATCCGAAGTGTCGCGGCACGAAGCAACTGACGCCGGAGATGAAGGAGCAGTTGAAGGACCAACTGCCGGTGAAGGCGGAGAAAAAGGAGGCGCCGAAGATCGAGGTCAGTGAGAAGTGTCCGGACTGCGAGAGTCCGATGCGTCTGCAGCAGAACCGCCGGCGCGGGACGTATTTCCTGAGTTGCACGAAGTACCCCAAGTGCAAGGGTACGCGCGAGGCCTCCCCGGAACTGGTGGAGCAACTGCAGGCGGCCGCGACAGCGACAGAGTGAAGTTTCGCCGCGGTGGGGGGTTGGGGTTGCGCGGAATGCGGGGGGGGGGGCACACCCCACCCGGCCTTTTATGGGGGGTTATTGTTGTGGTGGGGGGGCGGGGGGCAAT
>JBBSDR010001245.1:0-3030 GCA_038240465.1 Gemmatales bacterium | reverse complement strand
TGGCCGCGAACGTCCACATCGGCTGGATCGAAAACTCACCGAAACGGTCGTAATCGCAGCGTTCGTGGACCGGCGGTCCATAGCCCCAGGCATGACGCGCGCCGATCAAGCCGCCGCGCGCCGCCTTCTCCCATTGCGCCTCGCTGGGCAAACAATAGCGAATGCTGCTGGTCGATAGTTGCCGGGTCAGGTCTTCCGCGTCTTGCCAGGCGACGGCGACCATCGGCTTGGTGGAGTATTGCCAGGGAGCGTCGGGGTTGTCCCGCGCCGGCGAGCCGAACAATTGTTGCGACGTCACCGTCTGATCGCCTTGTTGCCAGGTCTGGCCGAATGCGTGAGCGTGCCAGTCGGTTGCTCGCGTTGTCCTGTCCTCACAGTATTGCAGACGAATCTTGTTCACGTTGTAGAGGTGAAAGGCTGCCGCGTCGAAGTCGCCAGCAGCCGGCGGGCGATTGCGCGGAAAGCCTTCGGGAGGGGGGTCCCAGTCCATCAAGGCGCAGTATGCGCCCCAACTGACAGGCGTCTCGGACAGCCAGTAAGGCGTCAGCCAGACGGGATGCCACGGTTTCTCGTCGGCATCGCCCTGTTCGCAGCCCATCAGAAACGGCCCGCCCGGCACATAACGAAAAACGATGCCATGCTCGACCACGGCCAGTTGATCGAGGACGCCGGCGCGAGCCGTGCGGATTTCTTCGGACTCGGGAAACAAGCCGAAAGCGCGATCGTAGGCCGAGGCGGCGCCCTCCAGGTTGCCTTCGCTCTCCAGTTCCCCGCCGATCGCGAAGGCCAGCCAAGGGTCGCCGTCCGGCTCGAATTCCACGGCCAATCGTTGATATTTCTCGGGCAGCATGGGTCCGGTCCTCAGCGAGTAGCGATAAGGGGCAACTCGATCGCGCGACAATACGCCTCGACATTCGCGCCGGGATGCCCTCCCGCGCCGCGTCGATGCTGCTCGAACCAGGGATCTGCCGCATCGACGGAGCCGGCGAAGGTCAGCGCCCGCGCTCGACAGCCACCCTGGAAATCCGACTCCCGGCGCATCCGCTGAAACGTCTGACTCTGTCGCCAGATTGTCGCGAAGGGTGTCTCACGGATGTTGCCGCCGTTGAAGGCGGCGCCGAGAAAGCTGCACGGGTTGACGTCTCCCTGAACGCTGATCGAACAGACATGCTGCCCCGCGCCGCAAGTGTGGCTGGTGTGGATGACGGGTTGCGTCGCCTCACGCAATTCGGGGCTGAACGGATCGAGGCCGTGCAGGTCCGCGGAGGGCGTATCCATGTCCGCCAACTCGCGCAGGGCATTGCTGTACTGGGCGAAGCTCGGCATCAGGTCGAGATGATGCAGGGCGACTCCGGCGGGATAAAGCGGGCGAAAGACAGCCGTATGCGCTCCCACCTCACAGGCCAGTTCCGCACAGCGCTTGACCGTGTGCGCGTTCGTCTTCATGATCGTGAAGGCCAGGGTGAAGCGAGCGTGGCGGCGGAGCAGCTTCAGTTTCTCGACGACGCCGGCAAAGGTCCCCGGGCCGCGAATGGCGTCGTTCGTCTCGGCGTCCGGCCCCTCCAGGCTGACGTTGAGCCAGACCAGGTCGCGCTGGCCGAACGCGCGGGCGATGTCCTCGGTGATGAGCAGCGCATTGGTCGTCAGACAGGGATGCAGACCATGAGCGGTCGCGCTGTCGAGGACGTCGAAGATGTCGTGTCGCAGCAGGGGTTCGCCGCCCGTCAGGCCAAGGCGGAAGGCGCCGAGACGGGCAAGGTCGCCGAACAGGATGTCGATCTCGTTGAGCTTCAGGGGATCATGATTGCGCGGCAGCGTCCCGGCAAAGCAGTGCGTGCAGGTCAGGTTGCACGCGCCGATGATCTCCAGATGAACGGCGAGCGGCCCGGCAAGATGATCGGCGGGGACATCGACGTCGAGGACATCCGCCGCGAGCCGGCCATCGAGATGAAAGAAACCGCGATCGTAGAAACAGTCGAAGAAGCGCAAGACGGCGTCGCGTTCGTCTTCGCCAGCGAAGCCGGCCAGGACTCCGTCAATGGAGTGGTTGTGAAGCTGGAGCAAGAGTGCGGTCGATTCGCGATCGAACGGCAGATAGCGCGACGTGCGCCGATCGAAGACCAGGCAGCCGAAGTACTGGGGTACCAGTACCAGAGGTTGGCGCGACATGGTTGGCTCCGGTTACCGGGGAAGGCTGAAAGTGAACACCTTGCGCATCCAGATGTTGGCCTGCGCGGGGACAGGCGATATGGCCAGTCCGAGGCAGACGGCGCCCAGGCCGGTGCAGCGCCGGCTTTGCGAACCGCCGAACTGCCTTCCTTCGATTGTTGGCGTCGGCCTGGCCACCAGCGCTCGCCAGTCGCGATCGTCGAACTCGGCCGTCTTCCACGCCTCGCCGTCGGGCGGCTGCAAGGTGAACTTCCAGCTTCCATCGGCTGCGCTCAGGAGGGTTGCTCCGGGAAGATCGCTATCCGAGGTGCGGCCATCATCGTAAAACGCGGCAAACATCAGCAGACCGGCCGACACATCGGCGTCTTCCAGAGCGACCGCGACGACGTGCGTGCCAGGGGGGATATTGACACGCGAAATGTTCAGGTCGGCGCCATCGAGGAAATACGCGCCCTGTTTGGGCGTGAAAAGATGGACGGTCAGCGGCAGTGTGGCGTGTGGGTTGCGCCAGCGCAGGACAACGCCGCCGCAACCGGCGGGGACCTCGCAGTGGCTGTGTTCCTCCAGCACGAGCTTGCCGGGCTGCTTGCGGAAGCGGTCGAGCGAGTTGAGCTGCTGATCGGCCATGGTGTCGCCTCGTGAGGATGCTTCCTGATTCTACGCCTGTCCTCGCTCCGCTACAATCAACAGTGATGAGCAAGCATCCGCCACCTTCCGAGGCCGTGCCGCAGCCGATCGTTTATGCGCCGGTCGTCGTGGAGTTGTCGGACGCTCTCGATCCCTTCGAGGCCTGCCGCCGGCTGACGTCGCTGCCGCACTTGCTCTTCCTGGACAGCGCAGCCGGCGACGGGTTCCTGGGGC
>JBBSDR010001244.1:0-3037 GCA_038240465.1 Gemmatales bacterium | reverse complement strand
GCCACCGGCAAGGTCGTGGTGTTGCAAGGCGTAAACGGTGAAATCACAGCGACCGTTCGCTTCGACAAGATTGGCATCTTTTTCAAGGTTGATGAGGTCAGCAAGATCCGTCCTGGCCCACGTCCCATCTGCCAGGCGACGAAACTGCTCGATGCCGATCCGATCGTGTGCAAGATGGCCGAGCAGGACCTGCTCATCATGGGCCAAAGCGCGAAGCCCTATCTCGATGAACAGCGAGCCAAGGCGTCCCCGGAACTGCGCCAGGCCATCGACCGCCTCTGGCAACGCATTCTGCGCGATGACCGATAATTCATGTGTCTCTTGCCGCTTGCGGCTGGGCGGAAAAACCCGCCCAGCCGCAAGCGGCAAGAAAGGAGAATGTCCAAGATGCGACTTGTCTGTTTCTCATTGCTGCTCCTGGCGTCGCCCTTGCTCGGCCAGGAGTACAAACATGGCCCCGACTCGATGGAGCAGTCCGACGTGCCGAAGGGCAAGGTGACCAAGCACACCTGGAAGAGCGAGGTCTTTTCAGGCACCGAACGCGATTACTGGATCTACGTCCCCGCTCAGTATGACGCCAAGAAGCCGGCCTGCGTCATGGTCTTTCAGGACGGCGGCTCTTACGTCAACACCAAGGGCGATTTCCGCGTTCCGACCGTCTTCGACAACCTGATTCACAAGAAGGAGATGCCCGTCACCATCGGCATCTTCATCAGTCCCGGCACTTTCCCCGCGCAGCAGGGCGAGAAGGCGAAACCCAATCGCAGTCCCGAGTACGACACGCTCTCGAACCAGTACGCGACCTTTCTCGAAAAGGAAATCCTGCCGGAGGTAGCGAAGGAGTACAACCTGCGCAAGGACGCCGAGGGCCGGGCGATCTGCGGCATCAGTTCGGGCGGCATCTGTGCATTCACCGTGGCCTGGGAGCGGCCGGACCTGTTCGGCAAGGTGCTGTCGCACGTCGGCAGTTTCACCAACATCCGCGGCGGCGACGTTTATCCGGGCAAGATCCGCAAGACGGCAAAGAAGCCGATTCGCGTGTTCTTGCAGGATGGGTCGAAGGACCTCGACAACGAACACGGCAACTGGCCGCTGGCGAACCAGCAGATGGCCCTGGCGCTGAAGTTCAAGGGCTACGATTACAAGCTCGATTTCGGCACCGAGGGACACAACGGCAAGCACGGCGGAGCGATCCTGCCCGATTCGCTGCGCTGGTTGTGGCGCGAAGAGAAGTAATAGGTGTCCGTTAGGACCGACGGCGAAATAACGGGTCGCCGCTTGCGGCTTAGCGGGCGTTAGCGGGCGATCCGCTAAGCCGCAAGCGGCAAGAAAGAGGGAAGTTATTTCGCCGTCGGTCCTAAACGGGGAAGTTACGATGGTCTTTGCTCTTGACAGGAGCAACCGCGCCGCGTATCTCGCTCCCCTTCACAACTCAAGGAAACGTGAAGGGCCTGACAGATGCTCATCTTCAACGATCGGCGTTACGACGAACTGTCGCAACAACACGCGCCGGAGTATGCCGGCGCGGAGCCGTTTCCCCATGTCGTCCTTGACGATTTCCTCCCTCCGGAATGGTGCGACCGAGTCCTCGAGGAGTTCCCCCGAGCGGACAGGGCGGACTGGATGCGTTTTGAGAAACACCACAGCCGCAAACTGGCCACCAAGAAGGAATCGCAGTTGGGGCCAACCACGAGGCAGTTGATCCATCAGCTTCACGGTCCCGACTGTCTTCAGTTTCTCGAAAACTTGACCGGCATCAAGGGCCTGATGCCCGATCCTTACCTGGAAGGCGGCGGATTGCATCAGATCGAACAAGGCGGCTATCTGAAAATGCACGTCGATTTCAACTTCCACCGCCGTCTGACACTCCACCGCCGGCTCAACCTCATCGTCTACCTCAATCGCGACTGGCGAGAGGAATACAACGGGCAGTTGGAACTCTGGGACCGCGAGATGACGCGCTGTGTTCGGAAAGTCCTGCCGGTCTATAATCGCGTCGTCGTGTTCACCACCAGCAACATCTCCTATCACGGACATCCCGAGAAATTGACCTGTCCCCCCGAGATGTCGCGTAAATCGCTGGCGCTGTACTACTACACCAGCACTCCGGGCAGCGAGACCGAGGCCGAGGAACACGGGACCTTGTGGCAGGAGAAGCCCGCGGCGATCGACCACAAGGGTCTCGCCCGTCGAACCGCCACAACAGTTATGTCCGGCGTGGCCGGCGTGCTCGAATGGCCGGGCAAACTGGCTCGACAACTGGCCCAACGCCTGGCCGGCTGACCCGCGTCGCTCCGGGAACGGAATGACGTCGTGTATTCCGTGGGGACACTCATTTCCTAGTCTTCCGCGAGGAGAAAGTCCGCCGGGTCGATGGGCTTGCCGCGCTGCGGCTTCTGCCTCGACCGGGGCCGCTCGGGCTTTTCCAGGCCGGCTTTCTCCAGCAGCGACTGCCCCATGATGTCTTCCTCGACCTCCTCCAGCGCACGCTGTCCCGCCGGCAATTCGTAATGAATCACATAGGGGCGCTTGCCGATCGTCACCTCGTCGTTGGGATAGAGCATCTTCTCCTGGACCCGCGTCTTGTTCACCTTGATGCCGTTGGTGCTGTTCAGATCGCGAATGTACCAGTAGCCGTTACGGAAGGACAGTTCGGCGTGAAGGCCCGAGATGTTCGGGAAGGGCATGCAGATGTCGCAAGACTCCCGCCGGCCTAACGTCAGGAGTGCGCGAATCAGCGGGATCGTATCGCCGCCGCCGACCGGCACCAGTTCGCCATGCACCTCTTGACTCATCGCTCGCTCCCGTGAAGATGAAGGGGGACGAAGTTCGGGAGAGAAACTGTGGCGCGGGCCACACCAACTCATTAACGAAGTATTATAAATCGTCCGGACGTGTTGGTCGAGACTTTTTCCCACACCTTCCCGGGGCTGCCGATGACTGCCTTGCCTGCGCCGCTCCGGCCCGAACAGCGTTACAACGCCTATGGCCGGCATCTTCGGCAGAAGTTCGGCGTCCGCGTCTATCGCGTTACCAT
>JBBSDR010001243.1:0-3037 GCA_038240465.1 Gemmatales bacterium | reverse complement strand
CCTCGGGGACGCGGCCGTCAGTCCCGCCCGCGCGGCCCTTGTCGAAACCGTAGTAGCCGAATGTCACCACATTGACGCTTAACAGCCAGGCCGCGAAATACAACGCCAAGTTGCTTCCCGGATGAATGAGCAGCAGCAACAGCCCCGCGCCGGAGAGGCTGAACAACAACGCCATGCCTCCGTGATACTGTTGCGCACTCAACCGACGTCGAGACGTCATAGCGCGGGTTCCTTGATTGTTCCCTGGCAGCGTTATCGCTCGGCCGGCGTCTTGAAGACCGCGTCGGCCCCGTAACTGGTGCCGCTTGCGTTCACCGCACCCACACGATAGTGATAGGTCGTCTCCGGCTTCAACCCTTTCAACTCAGCGAACACCAATCGCGGCGCGGCTTGCTGTCCTGCCCATCCCATCGCTGTCTTCGCCCCGTATTTGCTGTCCGGTCCGTATTCGATGAAGAATTGCGTCGCTTCCCCCAGCGGGTTGACCCGGCCATCCACTTTCGCCGCGCCGCGCGTGATTCGCGTCGCCCGGCCTGTCTCGACCATTGGCTTCGTCGTCGCCGGCAGCGTGAATATCTGGTCCTGACCGCGCCGCGTTCCCTTCTCATTGACTGCCACCAGCCGATAGTGGAGCGTCGTCCCGGGCTTCAGGTTCTCGACGTCGGTGTTGACGTGATAGAGATCGTCATCGGTCGCCATCACGGCCCCGCTCCCGAACACCTCCACTTCGCCCAGGCCCCAGTGCATCGGCTTGTAGCCGGAGAGAACGCGGACCTTCAGCCCTGTCGCCTTGACCGACAACCCGCGGTCCAAGCTGAAGCAGAAGTTAGGCCCATGCACGGCCTTCTCCGGCACAACACGCTTCAGCACCGGCGTAAATGTCTTCCCGTCCGTTGTCGCCAGCACTTCGACGTCTTTCGAGGGCCAGTCCGGGTCCTGGTGCAACTGAATGGCGTTGATCGTCACCGGTCGCGCGAACGACCAGACGAACTCCTGCGGCCCCGACGGGTTGGCGGCGCTGCGCCAGCATCGGTCCTTGCCATGCCGCCAGCCATCGGTCAGCCGGCCCGGGTCCGTGCCGCCGTTGGGCGACGTCAACAGTTTGCCGCCGTTGGCCGGCAAGAGCAGCGAGTAGTTGCGGTAGGTGATGGTCAACTCGTCGAAATCGATGGCCCCGGTCGGCGGATTCTTCAGATCGACGAAGGCGACCATGTGAAAGAAGTCGCAGTTGAGATGGGCCTGGGCCTGGTCGATCGACCAGTACTTGTAGCCGCCCTTGCCGCCGGTGTAGCTCCAGTCCGAGGCGTCATTGCGCAGGCGATAGGACACTTCGTGCCATTTGCCGTCGAGCAGGTGATCGGTCAGCAGGAAGCCGGTATAGGCCCAGTTCGGGCGATGCCAGCCGGTGTTGATGGCCTCGATGTTCTTCTGGCTCTGAGTCCACCAGAGCAGTTCGGAACCGTTGGGCTTCCAATCGACGCCGCGGACGTGGACGTTGATCTTCGCGTCGCGGAAGTCTGGATCGCCGGCAGCAAGGTAGACAGACGGGGCGTGCGGCAGCGGGCCGGGATAGAGATACTTGGTCAGGTGGACGGTGCCGATGCCGTCGTCGTGGTTGTGATCGTGGTTGCTCGGCTCGGCGAAGCGCATGAATCCGCCGGCGGCCCCGCCGGTCTTGAAGTGCGTCGCCTTGCACCAACTCGCCCAACCTCCGGGTCCGTCGTCCCAGCTTTCGTGATAGAACGCAGCAAGGCGCGGAGGCAGGGTGAAGGTGGCCGTTTTCGATCCGTAGGTTTCGGTCGGGCCGAACTCGAAATAGCAGGTCGCCGGCAAGCCGTGCGGCTGAATGCTGCCGTTGATGGTCATCGTGGTCTGACCGAAAGCACTGGCGGAGCGCGTCGAAACAGTCGGGGTCGTGTCCTCCGCGGCGCTAGCGCTGGCGGTCGCCGCGAAGAACAGGACCAGAAGCGAGATTCGCATGGAAGTGCCTCTTCGGTCCTCAATCTCCGTACGTCGCCAGCGCCACCGCCATCAGACAGCCCTGGTAGAACTCCGGCAGATCGACGTATTCCTCGAGCGTGTGAATGTTGTGCTGGCCGGCCCCGAACGTGACGGTCGGCACTCCCTTGCGCACAAGCCAGTTGGCGTCGAGGCCGCCGTTGCCGATGCGCGTCGATGGCTCGAAGCCGGCCACCTTCGCCGCTGCCAGCGCGTGCTTGACCACGGCCGATCCCTCGCGCAGACGGAACGGATGATAGTCCAGCCGCGAGTAGAACTCGACCTTCGCCGTCTTGCCCCTGTGGTCCTTGACCTTGTCGCGGGCCTTCAAAAAGGCGTCGCGGTACATTTTCGTGATCTGCCTGACCACGCGCGGATCGTGGCTGCGGCTCTCACCGCGAATGTGGGCGTAATCCGTCACCACATTCGTCGCCTCGCCGGCGCTCAAGCCATCGATGCCGCCGAAACTGCCGACGTTCGACGTCCCCTCGGCCCCCGGCTTCTTCACCTTGCCGAACCAGCCTTGCCGATAGACGTCCGCCAGGGCGAGGCTGGCCACCATCGAAGCCGAGATGCCCTCCTCGGGATGCACGCCCGCATGAGACGCTCGACCGAAGATTTCCACCTCCCAGCGCTCGGCGCCCACCGCTCCGATCGTGAACTCCTCCGCCTTCTGGCCATCGACATTGAAGCCGATCGTCGGATTGCCCAGGTCTTCGAGGCTGACGTAGCGCGCCCCCCACAGGCCACTCTCTTCGCGGACCGTGAAGAGCAGCGTCAGCGGCGGATGCGGAAACTGATACTCGATCAGGGTGGCGGCCAGGGTGGCGAGGACGGCGACACCGGTGCGATTGTCGCCGCCCAGCGCCGTCTCGGAGGCCGAGATTATCTTGTTGCCGCGCCGTTCCGGCTCGGCCCCGGCCGCAAGCGGGACCGTGTCGAGATGCGTTATGAAGAGGAGGCGGGGACCGGGACGGGTGCCGGGCAGGTTGATGATCAGGTTGCCCGTCTCGCTCGGCAGATCGGCGTCCTCTTCGAT
>JBBSDR010001242.1:0-3039 GCA_038240465.1 Gemmatales bacterium | reverse complement strand
GCTTTCGTGTCGTGCGCCCCAATGAACCCGGCGCGCGAGGATGTCGTGCGTCCCGTTGAACCCGGTAAACTTGACAACGCGGAATGCGCCCCCTCAGCGATTCCGCCCTCGTTTCCTGATTCGATCGAGCAGCACGGCCCCAAGAATGATCGATCCGAGGACGATATCTTGCGTTTCACTCTTGATGCCGGTGAGGTTCATGCCGTTCTGGATGACGGCAATGATCAGGGCGCCGATCAGCGTGCCGAACAGCTTGCCCTCGCCGCCCGATAGGCTCGTACCGCCGACGACCACGGCGGCGATGACGTACAGCTCGTACATTCGGCCATAGGTCGGCGCTCCACTCTTGAACAGCGACGCCATGATGACGCCGCCCAGGCCGGCCAGCGCGCCGCAAAGGGTGTAGACCAGGAGACGCACGCGGCCGACGTTGACTCCGGCCAGCCGGGCCGCCTCGGCGTTGCCGCCCACGGCGTAGATGTAACGCCCCAGCGTCATCCGCGACATGACGATGTGCGCGATGACATACAGCAACACCATCAGCACAACGGCATTGGGAATGCCGCCCAGGTCCGCTCCACGGCCGAGCCACTTGAATGACTCGGGAATCTGGTAAATCGATTGCGCTTCCGCCAGCGTGGACGCCAATCCCCGCGCGATGAGCATCATCGACAGAGTGGCAATAAACGGCGGGATCTCGAACCATGTCACGGTCGCACCCGAGACGAATCCCACCGCTGCACAGACCGCGATAGCCGTCGCGCAGCAGAGGACCATACTCGGCGAAGACGCTTCCTCTGCTCCCGCGAAATCGCGAATCAGCAGCGCCGCGACCACGGCCGATAGCGCGATCAGACTTCCGACTGACAGATCGATGCCGCCGGAGATGATGACCAGCGTCACGCCGATGGCGAGAATCGCGATGATGGCGATCTGGTTGGCGATGTTCAGCAGGTTTTTGCGCGTGAGGAAGTTCGGCCAGAGATACGTTCTTGGCTTCACGATCGGAATGCCCTTCAAGGCGGGGACTTTGTCGCCGAGAGTATCGAGCAGCGTCCATCGGCCAGCGGAGCGGCTCGTCGCGATGACGTCGGGCTTGACCGACTGGCTCGCCATTCCTTCGAGGGTCTTGCGCACCTCGTAGGGCGCTCCCTTCTTTCGGGCAACGACCGTGGCACCCGCTTCCTCGAGCTTCTCCGCCATTGCCGTCACGAAGGGTCCATCCTCCAGCGCATGGCCGGCCACGATGGCAACCTTGACGTTCTTGCCGTGCTGAGCCAGCACCTCGTCGGCCAGCGTCTCGCCTCCGGCCGCGCCGCCGGTGGACTGCTCGGCCAGGGTGACGACGCTGAAGAAGACGCACAGCAGCAACAGGACCCCGGCCATGCCATGCTCCGACAGCAGCCGTGAGACCAGCGAAGACGATCGAGCCATCTCAACCTCCCACGGCCAGCGTCATGATCTGTTCCTGCGTCGCCCGCGCCACTGCAGTAATCTCGCCCGTCAGCCGGCCCTCGTGCATCACCAGGATACGATCCGCCATGCCCAGCACCTCAAGCAACTCCGAGCTAATCATCAGGATCGCCTTGCCCTCGGCCGCCAGCTCGTTGATTAACTGATAGATCTCGACCTTGGCGCCGACATCGATGCCGCGCGTCGGCTCGTCGAAGATGACGACGTCGCAGTTGCGCTGGAGCCAGCGGGCCAGAAGCACCTTCTGCTGATTGCCGCCGGAGAGAGTGTCCGCAGCCTGCTCCGGACGCGCGAGGCGAATCCGCAAGCGCTCGACAAAGCGCTGGAAGGCCCCGCGCTCCTCGCCCCGATCGACCCAGCCGAGACGCGACCAGTTTGCCAGGTTGGGCAGCGCGAAATTGTCGCGCACCGAATGGCCCAGCACAAGGCCCTGCGCCTTACGATCCTCGGTCAGAAACGCGATGCCGGCAGCGATGGCGTCCTCCGGCTCCGAAATGTTCAGCACCTTGCCGTCCAGCTCGACCGTGCCGCTGTCGCGCCGATCGGCCCCAAAGATGAGGCGAGCGGTTTCGGTGCGTCCGGAGCCGATCAGCCCCGTCAGCGCCAGCACCTCCCCTCGGCGAATGGCAAAGGAGACGTCGCGCACGCGCGGCGTCCGGCTCAAGTTTTTCACGACCAGACGCGGCTCGCCGATGGCGGCCTGTCGTTTCGGGAACTCCTGATCGAGCCGGCGGCCAACCATCATCTCGATCAGTTGATCGCGATCCATTTCGCCGATGGTGCGTGTGGCGACGTGCTGGCCATCGCGCAGGACGGTGACGCGATCGGCGATGGTGAAGATTTCCGCGAGGCGATGGCTGACGTAAAGGATGCCGAGGCCCTGTTTTTTCAGTTCGCGGATGACGGCGAAGAGCTTATCGACTTCCTGCGAAGTCAGGGCCGCGGTCGGTTCGTCCATCACGACGATGCGCGCGTCGGTCGCCAGGGCGCGAGCGATTTCGACGCCCTGCTGCTGGGCGACGCTCAGTTCGCGGCAGGGGGTGGCCGGGTCGATGTTGGCGCCGATACGGCGAAACAACTCGGTTGCCCGGCGTGCTTCCTCGCCGCGATCAATCCAGCCGGCGCGAGCGCATTCCTGGCCGAGAAAGAGGTTCTCCGCCGCGGTGAGAGTGGGGACGAGATTGAACTCCTGATAGATGACGGCCACACCAGCGCGGCGTGACTCGACTGGACTGCGAAGCTGTCTTTCGACGCCGTTGATGCGCAGCGACCCGGCGTCCGGCAGATGGGCGCCGCCGAGGACTTTGATGAGGGTGCTCTTCCCGGCGCCGTTCTCGCCGAGGAGGGCCAGCACTTCGCCGGCGCGCAGTTCGAGGCTGACATCCTGGAGTGCGCGGACTCCGGGAAAGGATTTGCAGATACCGTCCATCCGCAACAGCGGCGTTTCGTGCATCATCAGCCTCAGTTCGCCGCTCGCGGCTTAGGACCGACGGCGAAATAACTTCCCTCTTTCTTGCCGCTTGCGGCTTAGCGGATCGCCCGCTAACGCCCGCTAAGCCGCAAGCG